>NZ_BAXD01000017.1:0-59597 GCF_001310395.1 Halolactibacillus sp. JCM 19043 | reverse complement strand
ATATTTTTCTGTTTTACTTATTTAAAGCCGTAAGGACACTTCCCGCTAATACTTTTGCCCCAATCAACAAGCTATCTTCATCAATCATAAATTTCGGATGATGATAAGGATACACGCATCCTTTTTCTTCATTAGCTGAACCTAAAAAGAAATAAGTCGCTGGAATTTGTTCGGCAAAATAACTAAAGTCTTCGGCCCCCATATTCGGTTCCAAATGGATCACGTTTTGTTCACCAATAATATCTTTAGCTACACCGACCATTAACTGATTCGTTTTCTTATCATTGATGGTTGCTGGGTAGCCAAATTGATAATCGATCGTTGCTTTCGCTCCGTGGGCTCTGGCGGTAAAGTCGGTCACTTGTTTGACCCATTCGCTCATCTCTTGACGAATCGTTTTATCAAACGTACGTACCGTGCCTTCAATATATGCTTTTTCTGCGATCACATTCGCTTTGTCCCCTGAATGAAAGCTACCGACCGTTAGTACGGCTTGTTTCATCGGATCGACTTTACGTGACGTTAATTGATTCAGTTGGGTAACGATTTGTGCGCCAATACTTAACGCATCAACGGTGTCATGCGGTAAAGCCGCGTGTCCCCCTTTTCCTTCGATGGTAATAAAGAAGTCATCACTCGCCCCTAAAATTGGTCCATCGGTTTCACCAATCGTTCCGACTGGTAAATAGTTTTCCATATGAAGACAAAAAATCTGATCCACGTCTTTAATCGCGCCGTCTTCAATCATGCTTTCGCCCCGCCTGGGTCTTGTTCTTCTGCGTGTTGGTGGATAAATACGACGGTGCCGTGTAAGTCATCCTTGACAGACACCAGTGCTTTTGCGACCGTCATCGCAATTGCGGTGTGGGCATCATGCCCACACGCATGCATGACCCCCTCAACCGTTGACTGATACGGAAGGTTTGTTTCCTCTTTGATTGGCAACGCATCAAAGTCCGCGCGAATCGCGATGGTCGGACCAGGATGTGCGCCTTTAAGCGTCGCGACAACACCTCGTTCACCGACGTGTGCTTTGACGTCTAAACCGAGCGTTTTATGAAAGGCTGCAATGGTTTTCGGTGTGTTTACTTCCTCAAATGAAAGTTCTGGATATTGGTGGAAATGGCGTCTTAAGTCAATCATCTCTTGTTCGAGATTGGTAAGTATGTCATAAACGTTTGTCTGTAGCTTTGTCATTGGTTCACCCCATCTTTATAATGCATTGTGTTCTACGAAAAAAGTGTCGCGTAAACGACACCTTTTTAGTTCTTGTATAAATTATGAAACACTGCGGAAACGACGTTTCGTCGTCTTTTCTACAATGCCGAGTATAAAGTCAGCCATTAGCGCGAGTAGTGCCGCCGGTACTGCCCCTGCGATCAGGCGAATATCATTTTGTCCATTAATCCCACCGACAATCTCTTTACCGAGACCACCACCACCGATATACGGGGCAATCGTTGCGACCGCAACGGCAATGACAAAGGCCACGCGTAGGCCGGCCATAAGGAATGGAATCGACAGCGGAAACTGCACTTTCGCAAGTAATTGGAAGGGTGTCATACCAATCCCTATACCTGCTTCTGATACACCTGGGTCTACTTCTTTAATTCCTACATACGTGTTACGTACAATCGGGAGTAACGAGTAGAAGAACAACCCAATCACAACGGTCTCGTTACCTAGACCGAAATAAATAAGTAGAATCGCCAACATCGCTAAACTCGGAATCAATTGTAAGATGTTGACGAGTGATAAAATCACCGGTGCTAACCTTTCTACTTTAGCTGCTAGGATACCAAGTGGTACCCCAACGAGTAAAGCAAGTCCCATCGCTTGTAAAACCATCACAATATGCTCAACAGTTAAGGCGATGAGTTCTGCGCTATTATCTGACATATACTGAAGTAATTCAGTGATAAATTCCATCATATAACCCCATTATGATTAGTTTAGTAATCCTTCGTTTTCTAAGAATTCACGTGCCACTTCTTCTGTCGAACGACCGTTTAAGTCAACTTCTAAAATCAGTTGTGACATTTGTTCTGTTGATACGGTATCAACAAGATTATCAAAAATTTCTTTCACTTCTGGATAGTTGTCTAATACCTCATTACGTGCCACAAGTGAGGCATCGTATGGTGGGAAGAATTCCGCATCATCTTCTAAAATACGTAAATCATATTCCGCAATTTGTGGGTCAACGGTATAAGCTGTGACAACATCTAATTCATCATTTTTAATTCCTTCATACATGAGTGACACTTCCATTGCACGTACGTCACCAAATTCAAAACCATAGGCGTCTTGGAATCCGCGGTAACCATCGTTATCTCGCTCAACCCATGAGGTGTCTGTTCCTAAACGTAAGTCACCTGCAAGTGGTTCTAAATCAGAAATCGTTTCAATCCCTTCACTATCTTGTAGTTGACCTTGGATCGCAATCGCATATTCATTCTTAAAGCCGATTGAATCAAACCACGTGATATCATATTCTTCACCGAATAAGTTTTGCGCATTTTCAATTGTTTGTTCTGAATTGGTTGAATACTCAACATCATCAAAGTGATTGTTGTATACCTCACCTGAATATAACATCGCAAAGTCAAATTCCTCACGGTCGATTGACGCTAAAATTTGTGGACTTGCTTGAATATCTTCTGTGATAGTCACTTCATGATCGGTGTTTTCTTCAACTAAAATCTTCACTATTTGAGCGGCAATCTTTGGATCGGTATAAGACTGGGCGCCAAATTCAAACACTTCGCCCCCATCAGCTGATTGTTCTCCCCCGCATGCCGCTAACAGCAACATCGCACTTGCAAGTAAAGCTAGTAATAGTTTTTTCTTCATAAGTATTTACCCCTTTATATTATATTTCTTCATCATAATCGATGAAGGCTATCCTTATTTTTACGTTCACGCTCACTTAACCACGTGAAACAGATAAACGTTTTTCAATCAAACCAAAAATCAAATCAACCGTTAACGCTAAAATAATTGCCAGTGCTGTGCCAGTAAAAATCATGTACGTATTATTTGAACCAATACCAGCCATGACCAAGTCACCTAATCCACCCGCACCAATAACGGTTGCCAGTGTCGTCCAACTAATAATATAGACGGTTGTAATCCGAATCCCTGACATAATATAAGGCACCGCAATCGGTAACTCCACTTTCGCCAAGCGTTGAACCGTTGAATAGCCCATCCCTTTAGCAGCTTCGACAATACCTTGATCAATCGACTCCACCCCGGCATACGTGTTACGTAAGAGCGGAAGTAGCGCATATAAGAATAAAGCCACGACTGCGGGTGTAAAACCAATCCCGAAAATCGGAATAAGTAAGGCGAATAAGGCAATCGTTGGAATCGTTTGGAAGAAGTTCGCAACATTAAAGATCGCCTGCTTCAGTCGTTCATTTTTCATCTTTGTCATCCCAATGGCCAGTGGAACGGTCAAAACAATCGCAAAGATAATGGAGACAAAGGCGATGGATAAATGTTCAAGTAAATACTCGAAAATATTCTCGTAACGAATTTCCCAAAACTCAATATACTCTTGAATTAAGTTCATGACATGACACCACTTTTTTGATCCACTTGTTCATGAAGCACTTCTAATAGTTGATCTTGATCTAACACCCCGATAAAGCTCATATCTTCGCGAACAATCGGTGCGATGGTTTCTTTACTTGCGACAAACTTTTCAACTTCCGCCGATTCACGGTAAGCAATGACTGTTTCATCGACAAGATTTTTAATCTCACTGTCGCGATTTTTCACCGCATCATATAGCGAGAGAATACCTAAATATTTATCATCTGCATCGACAATCGGCATTTGATCTTTTTTCTTTTCTACCATGACATTAATCGCCGCGTCTAGTGACTCAGTCACTTTGACACTCGGATAATCTTCATCGACAAAGGCTGTCATCGGTGGTAGACCACGCGCTTGTCTTAAGCGGTCTTCTCCAATAAAGTCTTCCACAAATTGATTAATAGGATTGGTCAATAATTCATGAGGTGAGCCTTTTTGAACAACTTCCCCATCACGCATTAAAATGATTTGATCCGCAATCTTAATCGCTTCATCCATATCATGTGTCACGAAGATGATTGTTTTATTGATTTCCTTCTGCAAGCGAACAAGTTCATCTTGAAGTTGTTCCCGGCTAATCGGGTCAAGCGCACTAAATGGCTCATCCATCAAAATAATTTTCGGTTCCGCCGCAAGGGCACGAATCACACCGATCCGTTGTTGTTGTCCCCCACTCAACTCATGTGGGTAGCGCTCACGATAAGTATCTGGGTCTAAATCAACCATCTTTAATAGTTCCTCTACTTTTTGGCTAATCTTTTGTTTATCCCATTTTAATAATTTCGGGACGGTTGCGACGTTATCATAAATCGTCATATGTGGAAATAAACCAATACTTTGAATGACATAACCCATTTGACGTCTCAGCTCAATGGGATTAATGTCTGATATTAACTTACCATCAATCGTTAATTCGCCATCGGTATAGTCAATTAAGCGATTGAGTAATTTCATTGTTGTTGTTTTACCACAACCACTTGGTCCAATTAAGACATTAAGTTTGCCTTCTTCAAATGTGAGGTTAATATTCTTTAAGGCATGGAAGCCATCCTCATAGACCTTGTTTACGTTTTTTAATTGAATCAAGAGCATTCCCTTCTTTCGTCGTTCGTTTTGATTACTATCATAAGTTTACAGAAGAGCAAGACAAATGCAAAATCCGATATACACTTTAAATTGTACAAACTTTATACAATTTAGTGTATAGATTGTATAAACTGTTCTATCTTAAAATTCCGCCGGATTCCTCTATAATCCTACCAAAGTTCGCTCTTTTCATTCACATCTGACTATGATAATGTTAAAGTCAAACAAATATTTGACAAAAAGAGTGATAAAATGAATAAAAAAATGAGCTTAGACGATCAGTTAGAACACGTGAAGCATCGCGTCAGTGAACAAATTGCTGAAAATATGAAGTCTTACGGTTATCCTGCGACCATTGGTCGGGTCATTGCGGCCATCTATTATGCCGGGCGCGCGCTCGACCTTGATGAACTTGCCGAACATACCGGCATGAGTAAAACCCGCATGAGCCAAGTACTGAGAGAAATGACGAGTTACAATATTGCTGAAAAAGAGTTTGTGAAGGGGTCGCGTAAAGACCACTACACTGTCGAAGAAGATTATTACCAAACGTTCATTACCTTATTTACGGCTAACTGGCGTGAGGTGACGATTCGCAATAAAAAGATTGAACAAAAGATTATGGAAGAACTGATGGAGATTTACGAAGACGAAGAAGCCACACCGGAAATTAAAGCTGAAGCAGAGAACTTAATGGAAGACTCAAAAGCATCGATCCGTTACTTTGAATGGATTGAACGCATCGTTGAGTTGTTTGACTCACAAGACATCTTTAAGTATGTCCCGAAAGACCCGCTAGATGAAGATAAAAAGGCTTACCGTTTTAAGAACTAAAACGGTAAGCCTTTTTCTTTTGATCACCCTTAGACATAGGACGAAATAAGTAACCTCTTTTATTATCTTCCGTATGACTTATGATCGTCATCCTGATTTAATATGACCTTTTCTCTTAACTTGCCTGCTGATTTAATGCATGCCAGGAAACTGTTGTTGACGCAACACGTCATAAGCGATAATAGCGGCGGTATTCGATAAGTTAAGCGAACGGACCCGGTCATTTTTGGCCATATGAATCCGCAAGCACTTGTCTTCTTTACCGACAAGTAAATCCTTTGGTATGCCAGTTGTTTCTTTACCAAATACTAAGAACCATTCTTTTGATGCATCACTAAAATCAACATCGGTATAATACTTTGTGCCAAAGTTCTCAATATAATAATAGTCCCCGTCTGGGTGCTTATCATATAAGTCAAAAATCGAATCATGATACTGAACGTTCACGTCATACCAATAATCAAGCCCTGAGCGTTTCAACATTTTATCATCAGTTGAAAACCCTAACGGATGGATCAAATGGAGTGTCGCATTACATGCCAGACACGTCCGGGCAATGTTACCCGTATTTGCGGGTATTTCAGGTTCAAACAAAACAATATGGAGTCCCATCTTTCTTCACCTCTTCATCTTACTAAACGATTTATTTCTAATCTTTTCATTATCTCAGACACAAACTGACTTTATTCTGTCCGTGCTTTTAGTTTACCATTATCTGCGTAAATCGCTTCAAATTCCAGACCTTTTTCCATCTCTTTCATTACCGTCGCATCCTCTTCTTTTATCATCGCCTCACGAATAAGCTCATAACTATCTTCCCGGCCAATCTTACCAATCGCAAAGGCCGCGGTTCCTCTAATGACAGGACGCGGATCTTTTCGCATCAATGTCGCTAACGTCTCGATGCTTGAGACTTCTCGGTAATGACCAAGTGCTAAAATAGCATTCCGTTGAAGTGGTTTTTTCCCACGCCATGAACCGGCCATTTCACCAAACGTCTCTTTAAATTCTCGGTTAGAGATCGTGAGAAGTGGCAACAGTTCTGGTTTGGCAAGGTCTGGTTTTGGTTCAAACGCCTCGTGAAGATGAAAGTCCACGCCCTTATTATACGGACAGACAAGCTGACACGTATCAAAGCCATACAGTTGATTACCAAGGACCGAGCGAAATTCATCAGGTAAATAATCTTTTGTCTGCGTTAGAAAAGCAATACAGTTAGTTGTATTTAACTGACCTGGACCAACGAGTGCCCCGGTTGGACAAGCGTCGATACATTTCGTACAATCCCCACAACCGTCTTCTAACATCTCATCCGGTTCTAAAGGAATATTGGTAATCATTTCACCTAAATAAACATAAGAACCAAACTCAGGAGTAATGATCGAACAGTTCTTACCACTAAAACCAATGCCGGCACGTTCTGCGACCGCACGGTCGGGTAATTCCCCGGTATCGACCATAATTTTTGACCGAAACCCCGGGACACGGTTTTCTAAAAAAGCATGAAGCCTGTTTAACTTCTCATTTAATACGACATGATAATCCACGCCCCAACTGGCCCGGCAGACATTCCCGCGTCTTGCCCCGCGTTTATTTGCTGGTCGGTCTGTCAATCTAGACGGATAAGCTAACGCAATCGATATAATCGATTCGGCTCCAGTTAAATGCATCGCCGGTTCCGTTCTTTCTTCAATCGTTCCTTTTTCAAACCCTGACTGATAGTTTTTTTCTTGTTGGGCTTTTAATCGCGCTTTCATCTGAGTGAACGGATCAACAGAGCCAAAACCAATCTTATCAATCCCAATCTTTTCAGCATAATCTATAATGTCTTGTTTTAACGTGTTATAAGCCATTTTACATCCCACACATTCTTTCATATTACTATTGAACTAATCGAAAAAAGGCATAAATAAAACGCAACACTTCGTTTTTAAAAACGAAATACTGCGTTAGCTAAAGTGATAACTTGTATTATAGCACCGTTTTCAACAGACCGCAACCCCTAATTCTTTTTTCCTATTTGTTGGAAATATTGTTTATTTCCTTTTTAGACGGGTAAGTTAAAGTATCAGTCTAAAACAACAATACACGATATAAAAGAGAGGTGAGAAATGATGTTATGGACTATTATTGGTATTTTACTACTTATTTGGCTTGTTGGGTTTGTGCTTGACGTGGCAGGTGGACTTGTTCATATCTTACTTGTTGTCGCATTAATCGTCTTTATCTACAATATGATTACCGGAAGAAAACGGTAACCGTGTTTATACTTACTAGAAAAAGATAAAACAAAAGATATCAACCATGCTAGAAAAGAAAGCAACACCGAAAGTTATACTTATACCCGACACTCGGGATATGAATGAATATAAAATGGACAAGAAGCTGTCACAACAATTCGTGACAGCTTCTTGTCTTCGATATTTACTTGTCTATTTTCATCTAAATCTTACTGCTTATCTTTTAAGATCGCTTTAATCCATGTTTTTGCCATCAATGTATCACCTGTAGATGTCGTATGCACACCATCAATTGTTAACGGTAAGTCAAGTGACTGATCAATATAGTTTAAGAACGCTTCATGTGTTTTAACAAGGGGTAACTGATACGTCTCACTCATCCGTTGGACAATCTCGACATACGGTTTCAGTAGGGTATTTCCTTTTGAGTGACGATTTTCTTCAATCACGGTCGGTTCCATGAGAATAATCTTTGCTTTTGTTTTTGCCTGTGTGTCTTTAATCAGTTCATGGTATAACGCTTCAAATATTTCAGGAGTTACTTGTTCCATATTAGGACAATCTAACTGACGCCACACGTCATTAATCCCAATCGAGATCGATAACACATCAGGATTTAAACGAATAACATCTTCCTCCCAGCGTTCTTTTAAGTCCGTGATGCGGTTCCCGCCAATACCTTTATTAATTATCTCAGGTAAGTGTCCTTCACACGTCGCATAGTGGTCACGAATCATGCGGACGTAGTTATCACCAATCTCTAACGTGTCATCCGCCTTACCCCACTCCGTAATACTATCACCAATAAAAATCATCCGTTCCTTTTTCATTTCCTAACAACCTTCCTCTATTCATAGTTAATCATGCCTTACGCTTACATTATACACTATGTTCATTAGTTAAATAAAGTTATTTTATAGTTAATAACTTAAGTAACACCACCATGCTAGCGTATACTAAATAACTAACGCAATAGACAAATAGCTAAACGCTGGCCAAGCCCAGCTATGAAATCAACAAACAACGAATGAACCAGACGACATGAGTAGACTCACTAAATCGAAGATTTAAACGCTTAAGTCCCCACTTGGATAAACTTTTTCATATGAGTCATGTCATGACAGTTTATCCATTCCACCTAAGCTTTCGTCTGACGTTTCTGTTCCTCAGCATAAGCAATTAGCTGCTGTTTCCTTCAGATTCTTCCTCACGGAAGAAACGCATACAGTCCTTATTACTAAGTCTACCGTTGCCTTTCACCACCAAGTTACTACTCAAGCCAGGCTTACCCGAAAAAAATCCTCATCCATTATTAATGAATGAGGAGAATCATTATTTATACGGTTTCTTCTATTTCTTTGAATTCTTTGTTGTAGATCGCCATATCTATTTCTCCGAGCCTTCTTGCGGTTACAAGACCTGCTATCATGGAACCAGATACATTCAGTGCTGTTCTCGCCATATCGATCAGTGGCTCTATGGCAATAAGAAGTCCAACTAATCCTACAGGCAATCCCATGGAGGATAAAACCGTAAGTGCTGCGAATGTCGCACCTCCACCAACACCCGCAATACCAAAGGAACTGATGGCTGTAATGATAATGAGTTTAATGAAGAAGGAGGCATCCATAGGAACACCTGTACCAACCGCAATCATTACTGCGAGCATACCTGGATAAATCCCTGCACAGCCGTTCTGACCGATGCTCGTACCAAGGGAAGCTGACAGATTGGCAACACCATTTGACACACCGAGTTTTTCTATCTGAGTTTCAACGTTCAGTGGTAATGTACCAGCACTTGATCTTGATGAGAAGGCGAAAGAAAGTGGGACACTTGCTTTCTTCAGATATTTTACTGGGTTTAATTTGTAAACAACAAGGATGATGAGATGGATGATAAACATGATAATAATGGCAAGATAGGATGCTGCAACAAATTCAAACAGTCTTGAAATTTCCGATAAATTTGAAGTAGAGACAAACCTGGACAGTAGGGCAAATACACCATACGGTGTGAATCTTAGCACTAATGTAACCATTCGCATAACGACATCATGAAGCATGTTCAGAAATTTGGTGAAGGCTTCAGCGCTATCAGGTTTCTTGCGTCTAAGCCCTATTGTCGCAATACCTAAAAAAGCGGCAAAAAATACAACAGACAGTGTGGCAGAAGAACCTTGACCACTCATCGCATAAAACACATTACGAGGAATGATTTCTGTGATCTGTTCAGGGATAGGTTTTGTTTGGAAATCATTTAAGGTATCTTCCAGAGCTTGACCTCGGGCGGCTTCAGCCTCACCAGCCAGAATTTCACTGGAATCAAGTCCGAAGATGGTAGAAATACCTGCACCTAGACCAGCTGAAATAGCTGTAGTAAACATCAGGACGATAATGATGGAAAGAGCGCTCTTTCTCAACGAATTGGCATCCTGATTAACAATAGAGGTGGAAATCGCGACAAATACAAGTGGGATGACAATCATATTAAGAAGTCTGACATAACCAGAACCAATGATGCTGATCCACGTATTGGACGACGCGATTAATTCTGATTCAGAACCAAGGAGCAGCTGAAGTACACTACCAAAAAGTATTCCAGCTACCAATGCGGTAAGAACTCTCTTCGTAAAGCTCATGTGTTTTTTCTGCATAACATAAAGACCGAAAATGATGGCAACAGCGACAGATAAAATAAGTAATGTATACAGTGTGTTCATATTCATACCTCCAAATAAGTATTTTGTATCAATGTAACTAAAAGAACCGATATCCTGTCGAGCATGCGTCTGATGTCTATGGATTGTTACTCCCTTTTAAAAATACGTCTGCCAATATCCATTTAAAATCATTTCAGCCTTGAGACTTATTTACTTGAAACAATAACTGCCTCCTCTGCTCGACATATTAATCCGACCAATTTAGTCAAATTTAAATACAAAATTTATACTATAGTGAAACTCGGAAATTGTCAACAAATTTTGACAATGAATTTTACCTTCGAGCTTTTACATTCACTTTTTCTCATGGGATCGTCATTTGTTGACCTTCATCCATTTAAAGCTTTATCATTTAGAGCAAAAAGACACCCTCCTCAAGCGCATGAGCGCTAGGTAGGCGATGAAAAGAAGGTAAGAGAAACAGAAAAAGAAAAAAGAATACGAAAAACAAGGCATTTGACATCAAAAGAGTGCTAATACTTTGTTTGTATATTAAAAGCTTGATTTCGTGACACCAGGAATTTGACCACGTAAGGCTAATTCGCGACAGTCCAAACTTACGCCTATAGCCACGCGGACGTCCGTCGACCTGACAACGGTTGTTCAGTCGTGTCCGCGAGCTGTCACCCGGTAACTTCTGTAATGCTCGATAGTCACCTCTCGCAATAAAAAATGTAGATAAACATCCCATGAAGAAACGAACAATCCTAGTGGGACTGTTCGTTTTGTTCTTTCCTGTTATACATTAAATTGTCACGTCTACTATTCCTCAACGCCTTCAGGACCTGATGGCCCTTGTCTTGTTAATTGGCGGACTGATTTAAATACGCTCTGATTTTTACCGTCTCGCTTTGCTTGATAAAGGGCTTCATCCGCATGTGAGAGAATATTATTCAGCTGGCAATCTGATTGACCAGGCATCACGACACCGACGCTAATACCGACATATAGTTCATTCTCGTTCACAATATGTGGATCTCTAAAACGCGTCTCTAAGCGGTCAACAATTCGCGTTAAGTTCGTTACGTCTTGAACTTCAGGTAAAAGAACGATAAATTCATCCCCACCTAACCTTGCGACAGTATCCATCTCGCGTAATTCCATTGTGAGACGTTGGCCTACTTCAACAATAACTTGGTCCCCTACTTCATGACCATATTGATCATTGATACCTTTAAAGTCATCTAAGTCTAACATTAAGACCGCAAACGGTATGTGGTGACGCTCATATAAACTGACCACTTGTTCCAGACGAATTTGAAACAACCGTCGATTCGCTAAACCGGTAAGTGGATCTTGATAAGCCATTTGTTTCAGTTCACGTTCATATTTTTTCCGTTCTTTAATATCTCGTGCCACAACAATCGTTTGAATGTGAGTATTCCCATCGAAAATGGGTTCTAATTGTAACTCAAACCAATGCTCATCACCAAACGCATCGATAATTTTCCCCTCTTTTTTAATCGATTGGTGTTCCATCAACATTGTATGAAAGACCCCTCGCATCTGAACGATAGATTTATCTGAAAGAATCGCTTGTATCGGCTGATTAAGCAACTGATTTGTTTCATAGCCTAACAGTTTTTCATGGGAGGGAGATAGATAGACCATTTGATGTTTGGCATTGAGTACTTGTATAAGATCTGATGTATGTTCGGCAATCAACCGAAAACGTTGTTCACTTTCAAGAAGGGCGCTTCTTGCGAAGCTTTCTGTCGTTAAGTCTTTAACCACAACGTAAATACCTTGGACAGCCCCGTCCAACTGCATCGGAATGAACTTCACTTGTAGCTCCATTCCTACCTCGTCTCTCGTATTCAGTTGAATCTCAATCGATCCAGGCTCACCTTCAATCGTGTCATAAAAGCATGCTTTAAACTTTTTCGACGAGTGTTGAAATACATCAAAAATATCCTTCGGCTGATACTCATGGTGAATCGTCTCAATTAATCGTGTAAAGGCATGGTTCTTTTTGATCACCCGTCCAGAATTGTTTGTATACGCAATGGGATCCGTATTCTCTTTAAACAGTGATTTATAACGTTCCCGGGAAAGTTCTAAACGACGTTGACTAATATACATTTGATCTTCTATCAGTTTCTGTTTCGTCAAGTCATGTGAGACGGAAACAATATGCGTTACCCGTCCATTGTTAATGACAGGTGTCAAGAGTGACTCTGTCACGCGCTGTCCGGTTGAAATATGATAATCATCTTGATAACGTAACGCTTGTTTTTGTTCAACCACTTTACGGTATTGGTTTTGTAAGATCGTTGCTTTTGTCGGCGGGTTCACATCCGTAAGGGTTTGACCAATCATATCATCAGTAAATCGTAAGATCCGCTTGACTGTCTGATTGACTCGTTCATAAAAAAAGCGTTCGCCATCTTCACTCACACGCATGACAAACACCATGTCTTCCATTGCATCAATGATTGCTTGACTCATCAATTCCATTTCGCGTCACCTAATTCCCTTAGACAATTTGATTTGATTATAACACTATCTCTATAGCCTATGCATCTAAAACGTAAACGTTTACTAAATAATTTTGCTCTTTATGCTAGTCTAACTTTTTTCGCTATTTCTCTACAAGATTCAACAGAAAACCACCCTGAAAAACGGGATGTATCCGTTGACCAACACCAAATATTATATATCCGAATAATACAAAAAAGGCGGCACGGATAAAAAATAGACAAAACAACAAAAGCAAAGAGCCAAGATAATAAAACCTTGACTCTGCTTAAATATCTGTTGTATTTGTTAGTGGTTAAAGACGCACTTTTCTATTTATCTTTACTCAAGAAACGGTGATACGCCACTTTAACAATTTCCATCATCACAACAGCTAATACCGCTAGTCCTGCCGCAATGCTCCAATCAGTCAGACCAAAGCTACTTGGAATCGCAAAGATGGAACGTAGTCCAGGAATAACCGTGATGAGATAAAGACCGAAACATAACGCAACCGCACCTAGAACGTATTTATTTGTGAATAAACCGACACCAAAGATCGTCTGTTTATTTGAGCGGGCCGCAAATGTCTGTAAGGTCCGTGAAAGAATCAAGGTCGTAAAGGCCATTGCCACACCAATCTCTGGTGAGGTTTGAAGACCAATTAAGTGAGAAATAATAACCGCAATCCCGATAAAGGACCCACGTGTCATGACAGACCGTAAAGTATCACCGCAAAGATGCCTTCATCAATCGAACGTGGTTCACGGTCCATGACATCAGGTTCTGATTTCTCCATACCTAAAGCAATCGCTGGTAAAGAGTCATTGACTAAGTTAATAAACAACAGCTGTAGCGCAGTAAATGGATTAGGGAAACCAGCAATAACAGCGAAGAGAATCGCAATAATCGCCCCTAAGTTACCACTAAATAAATACGCAATCGCTTTTTTAATATTGTCAAAGACCGTCCGACCGACTTTCACCGCGTTCACGATCGACACAAAGTTATCATCGGTTAAAATCATCGCAGCGGCATCTTTACTGACGTCAGTCCCACTACCCATCGCCACACCAATATCTGCTTGTTTTAGTGCTGGGGCATCATTGACACCATCACCGGTCATCGCACTAATGTTACCTTTTTTCTGCCATGCTTTCACGATGCGGATTTTGTTTTCTGGTGACACACGAGCATAAACACGAATGTGTTCGAGTTTTTCTTCTAGCTCAGCATCCGTTAAATGATCAAGTTCTGTCCCGGTGAGTGCCAAGTCATCGTCATCAAAGATACCGATCTCTCTTGCGATCGCTTCTGCGGTTGTTTTATGGTCACCGGTAATCATAACGGTTTTAATACCTGCATGTTTTGTCTGTTCGATTGCTGCGTATACAGCTTCACGAGGTGGGTCAATCATCGCGAGAAGTCCAATTAAGACAAAGTCTTCTTCATCTTCAACGGTAATCTCCGCGGTACCTTCGGGCATTTCTTTAAAACCAAATGCCAGCACGCGCAAGGCTTGACGAGAATACGCTTCGTTTTGTTCATTCAAACGCATCTTTCGTTCATCTGTTAATGGTTTTACTTCACCATTTTCTAAGATTTTCGTTGCCCGCTTAAACATGACATCCGGTCCACCTTTAATAAATAAGAGGCGTGACCCTTCATAATCGTTTAAAGTGGACATCAGTTTACGATCAGAATCAAATGGCACTTCACTGATCCGTTCATATCGCTCACGTAAAGCTAAGTAATCTTCACCCGCTTTATTGGCATAATTGATTAAAGCAACCTCGGTTGGGTCCCCAACTTCTTGTCCTTTTGAATCAATGTAAGAGTCATTACATAAGACAGCTGTATCAATCAGTAAACGTTCATCGTCACTTAGCTCATCAAGTGATGTCTCGTCACCCTCAGAGAACGTAAAGTGATTCATGACGGTCATTTTGTTTTGAGTGAGTGTTCCTGTTTTATCCGTACAGATCACGCGCGTTGAACCGAGTGTTTCAACCGCCGGTAACTTACGAATAATCGCATGTTGTTTCGCCATCTTATTTGTTCCAACAGATAACACAATCGTCACGATCGACTGTAGGGCTTCCGGAATGGCCGCAACCGCCACTGCTACCGCAAACATAAGTGCATTGAGGAGTTCTGTCGTTACATCCACCGGTCCGTCACCTAACCAAATTCTTAGTGCTTGGACTAAGAAAATCACACCGGAAAGAATTAAAATCCAAAACCCAAGTTTACGACTAAACGCATCGAGCTTACGCTGAAGTGGTGTTTGTTTTTGTTCGGCTGTATTTAATAGATTCGCAATCTTACCGATCTCCGTCGTTTTACCGGTTTCTGTCACAACAAAGGTTGCCCGGCCATTGGTCACAAGTGAACTTGAAAAGACTAAGTTCACCTGTCACCGAGTGCCACTTCCTCTTCAATCACCGCCACGTCTTTCGTAACCACTTGTGATTCACCCGTCAACATACCTTCATTGACTTGTAGTGAACCAGATTCAAGTAAACGTCCGTCTGCGGGGATATAGTCCCCTGCTTCTAGATAAACGATATCACCCTTAACAAGTTCTCGTGCGGGAATCGTTTGTTTTTCACCATGACGTAAAACCTTGGCATTGGGTGCTGACATTTCTCTTAGAGCATCCAGTGAGCTTTCTGCTTTCTTTGTTTGGACCACACTAATGACCGCATTCATAATAAGAACAATCATAATAACAATCGTCTCGACATACTCCCCGAGAAGCATTTGTACACCGGCGGCGATCAGTAACACAATCACCATCGCATCTTTAAAGGCATCTAAAAATAATTTCCATGTGGATGCTTTTTGTTCTTGTTCGAGTTCATTATACCCGTCACGTTCTTGACGTGAGCTGACTTCTTGCTTTGAAAGACCATCCATACTAGCTTGTAAGTCATTTAACGTCTCTTCTTCTGTCTTTTGATAATAAGACATCCCTCTCACTCCTTCTTTAGGTATTCGTTCGTAAGCTCTTTATAATATTTACGTAAAGGTGGCTTTGTAAACATAAGAAAGACCCTTACCAACAAACACCCATAGTGTTATATTGGTAAAGGTCTTGCCTACAACGGATGTTGCCAGTAATGCCGGAGATAAAGATCTCGTAATGACGACATTATTGTTAGAGCTACTCCCCTTTAGTTAGCTTAATTTTACCTGTAGTTTCATCGTTCGTCAAGTTAAACCGCACGGTTTAACTAAGAGTTTACAAAACGTAACACAACGATTAATGACAGACATAAGGCAATAATTTACGTTCAATCGCTTCTTTAAAGGTGCGCATTTCAATAAATAACTGAAAAACCGTCATTTCCCCATCTTTATACCGTTCGATCGCATCCGTAAAGTAAGGCTCTAAATCACCTTCCACATTAATATCAAGCGATAACAACGCGTATTGAATCTCCACATACATCACGGCTGCTTGATGAAATTGTGTCAACCACTCCTCTTCTGTCATCTCACGACACTCCATTTCCGCTACTAACCCGTGCATTGTGTCTGTCTTATCAATAACCGCTCTAATCTCATCAAACTCATATGGATACATATTGACACCTCGCATTCGTTTTATTCTTCATCTCATCAACAATTCTACTATAATTTTCATGATATTTATACAAGAAAGGTGAAAATCCGAATATATGCACCCTATCGATTGACATTTTCGATGACTTTAGGCACTATCCTATATGAATAACAAGACTTATCTCTCGATGGTTGATCAACGAAAAGGTTTAAATTCTCTTCAAATGGGAAAATCTTTAAAAGAGCACTCTATCTCTAGCGATCATTTTTAAAAACATTTTTTAAAAAACAAGTTAAAAATACACTTGACATCTAAATGAAAGAAGGAAAAGCTATGTCTGACTTACAGATTACTTTATGTTTTCATGAAGACGCCGGTCAAGTCGACCGTGACAGACTCAATGATATTGTTTCAACACTTGAACGTACTCACTTTTCAGTCACAGAATTAAATTTGGCGAACACGACTAATCAAGACATTAACTCAGCCTTTCAAGATAATCACATCGTCATTGCTTACGGCGGTGATGGGACGGTCCACCACGTCTTACAGCACGTGATTAACTGTCCCAAGCCACCGATTTTTGCGATTATTCCTGGTGGGACAGCGAATGACTTTGCCAGAACACTCAATATGCCGATGAATCCAGTAAAAGCAGCAGAGATGATTGTCAAACAACAGACAAAACAGATTGATATCGGTCAGTTTAACGATCGCTACTTCCTTAATTTCTTTGGTATTGGACTTGTCACAGAAACAAAACAAGCGGTCAGTGAATCAGGAACAAAGGCAACGCTTGGACGGTTTAGTTATTACTTGAGTAGCTTACAGTCATTAAATGCGCCTGAACCGTTCTCTGTTTCAGTTAAGAGTGACACACGTCACTATGAAGGTGATGCGATTATGGTGATGGTCGGAAATGGTCAGTACACCGGCGGTGTACGGGCGTTTTTCAACCAAGCGGATATGAGTGACGGAGCCTTTGACCTCTTGATCATTAAAAATGTCTCGGCGCGGTCTCTATTTGAAATTATTAAAGCCAATATCACAACAGATCCTAAACAGTTAGAAGGGATTGAGTATTTCCGGGCCACAGACATTGATATCACCACCACTCCTCCCCAACAGATTGATTGTGACGGGGAAGACGGAGGCACAACACCTGTCAACATTACTATTCTCCCGCAACACATAACCATGATTACGGGTGATACCTCTCTATTCCAAAAGTAATCGTGAAAGACAAAGCATCAAAAGGTCTAGCCAGAAAAGAAAAGAAGAGAGAAATAAATAAAGAAAAAGAAAAACATCCGCCTGCCCCAAAAATAAGGGGACAGGCGCATGTTTGTTGTTAAAAAGATGTGAACGTGCACGTATCAATACGAGTCGTTCTCGTTTTTATCTCTGTAAGTATCAAACTAACAGATTAAAGTTGTTACACTTCAAAACGGTCGACGATTTGTTTTAAGTTATCCACAAGACCAGTTAAGTCTTTCGCACCGTCGGCGATGGTTTGCATCGAGCCATTCATCTCTTCTACTGAGGCACTTGTCTCTTCCACACCGGCTGCTGATTCTTCTGAAATTGACGCGACTTCTTCTACCGCACTAAGAAGACGGGTCGTTTCAGTAGAAACTTGGTTGAGTGACGTCACAATCTGATCAATACTTGAAGCAGTACTATTCACTGCGGTATTGATTTTATTGAAAGTTGCGTTTGTTTGATTAATTTTTTCTGTACCTGAGGTCACGACACCGTAACCATCTTTTAAATCATTATTGACTTGAATGGATGATGTTTGGATCGTATCAACGGTACCGGTAATATCTTTGACTGACGTGGCGACTTGTTCAGCGAGTTTACGTACTTCATTAGCCACAACACTAAAGCCTTTACCATGTTCACCGGCACGTGCGGCTTCAATTGACGCATTTAAAGCTAAGAGGTTTGTTTGTTCAGCAATGTCTTCAATGACACTGACCATCTTAGAGATGCTTTGGGCGTTAGTATTTAGTTCTTCTACACGTGTCACCGAACCTTTAATGACCCGGTCAATATTTTTCATCGCTTCAACAGATGCTTTCATTAACGACTGGCCTTCTTTCGTTAGAGCTAAAACATCAGCTGTTTCACTATGTGCTGCTTGCCCTTGACCGAGTGCTTTTGTCATTTCGGTATTTAACACATGCATGCCTTCTGATAGTTCTGATGCATGCGTGGCTTGTGATTCTGAGCCATCCGCTAGTTCACCCATCGTAATCGCAATTTGATCTGCCCCGTTACTAACTTCAACCGCAGATTGTGATAACTCATCACTATGGCGACCAACAGTTGATGAGACATCTTGTAGTTGGTTTATTAAGACATTCATCTGAAGATTCAATTCATTGGTCGCTTCCATTAATTGACCGGATTCATCACGTAATTGCGTCTCAAATAGCTCATGATTTAATTTACCTTCACTTAGAGCTCGCATCCGTTCCGTCACCTTTTTAATTGGTTTAGTAATGTTTCCAGCCATCACAAAGGCCATCACAAAGGCTAACACAATAATCACAAGAAGCGCCGCACCTGAAGACATAATCATAACATCACCCATCGAGATCACGTCAGCCCCCATTGATTCAATCACTTCTTCCCGCTCTTGAGCAAGT
The DNA here is from genome assembly GCF_001310395.1 of Halolactibacillus sp. JCM 19043. Lineage (NCBI taxonomy): Bacteria > Bacillati > Bacillota > Bacilli > Caryophanales > Bacillaceae > Halolactibacillus > Halolactibacillus sp. JCM 19043. Next base: position 40,433 of record NZ_BAXD01000017.1, on the reverse strand, counting down.
GCTTTAAAACCATTCACAAGTTCTGTCGAGATGGGTTGAACTTGGTTTTGTAGATACATCCGCGCTTGTGGGACGTTACCGGCATCGACCATCGATAGTACTTGGTCGGTACGTGCACCCCATTCAATTTTTAAGTTTATTAATCGTTCTAATTCTTCTGAGTCACTGAGTGCTAGTGCTTCTTCTTCTAAAGCAATCGCTTCTTCTAAACCAGACTCAAATGTTTCTCTGTATACTTCGTCATCATAAAGTAAGTACGAATTCAGTAAGCTTGTTCGTTCTTGCATATTAAGTGCCAATTGTTCATCAATCACTAAAATCGGTAACTCTTTTTCTATCATATTTTCTGTTTCCATATTACTTAGTCGCATCATGACAATCATAAAGCCACTCAGTAACACACTTAACCCTACGACGATTAGAAAACCGATGAGAATTTTCGCCTTTAAACTTTTTAACCCACGTTTTTTCAACTACCATCCACTCCTTCGTTTGATGTATACCCCTTACATCTTCTTTGCCCCTCATAAACTAACAAGAATAAACACTTTAATCATTATATCGACTGTTTACGCTAAAAATAAAGTAGTTGTCCAACAACTAGCGTAATTTTTTAAGGACCTTGTCACAATTCCCAACAGACGCCTTACTCATAAATAGCCAAACCGCGCTCATCCCAGTCCATTTAGTGTGCATAATAAACGTTCACAAATAAAGCACTTTACCTCAAGAGTATGAGATAAAGTGCTTATCGTTAGGCTTTAAGATCAATTTGGTGCCCTAGGTCAGGATGTGGGACTGTCGCTGTTTCTAACATCTCTGTCAACGAGTCAGAGTTTGATTCAGCCATTTCCATTGTTTTTGACATCAATTGAATGGACATCTCACTTTTCACTTGTTGTTGGGACATTAAGATAGACATTTTAGCAATATCGATAAAGCATCGCTCCTTTCATCACTAGATATCTCTACTTTTTATTTTACCATACTTTTACTAACTATTTAAGAGTTGTAAGATACTTTGTGGCTGCTGCATACTCATCGCCAGCACCATCTGGGCTGCTTGATTTAAAACATTATGTTTCACAAACATCATCATTTCTTTTGCCATATCAGCATCACGAATACGCGATTCGGCATTGGTTAAGTTAAAAGCTTGGTTATCTAAGTTACTAATTGTGTGACCCAATCTATTTTCCATCGCACCAAGTCGTGAGCGTTCACGTGAGACCGATTCAATTGCTTCATCAAGGACGGATAACGTCTTATTCGCCTTCTCATGACTACCTAGACTTAAATCTTTTAAACTTAATCCTTCACTTGTCATATCATTGATTGAAATCTCAATATATTGACCACTGTTGGCACCAACCTGAAGCTTTTTGTCTTTAAATGAGCCATCTAACAATGATTGGGTATTAAATTCGGTACCTCTCCCGATATCATTCAAACCTTCAATGAGTTCGTCGAACTCATCCTGTAGTTTTAACCGGTCGCTATCAGTCAAGGTATCATTTCCAGCTTGAACCGTTAATTCACGCATTCTCTGTAAAATCGCATGACTTTCATTCAAGCCACCTTCAGCTGTTTGAATAAGAGAAATGCCGTCCTGTGCATTACGTGAAGCTTGATTTAATCCGCGAATTTGCGCACGCATGCGTTCAGAAATGGCCAGGCCTGCCGCATCATCTTTAGCGCTATTAATACGCTTCCCTGAAGACAGGCGCATCATGGCTGTCATCATGTGATTCTGATGTAAGCCCATTTGGCGATAGACGAATAAGGCCATTGTGTTCGTTCTGATTTGCATTGTGCTCCTCTTCCTTCCATAGAATATCATCCCGTAATAATTATATCGACTTATTCTTATAGAAAATTAAGAAGAATGTATGAAATTACATCATGCTAATTAAGAAAACGTCATATTCTCTTACAAATCTGTATCTAACTTAGTATTTTGTATGCGACTTTTTAATAATAGTTCGGCAAAATCAAAGTCCATTTGATCATCTATATCTATTGAGTTCTCTTTGTTTATGACCGATGCAAAACTTTTATTATTATAAATATCATTCGATTTCAAAAGATGATCGATTCTCACTATATATAAAGCGCCATTAATACGATAGTAAGTAGAAATATTTTGCCTTGGTATTCCTACAATATCTGGTCTTATGAAATTTTCCATGGAAAGATCATCTGGTAAAGTGTTCGCCCATAATGGAGAATGATCCATTTCACATACACCCACAACAAAATTCGCGTCCTTTTCCTTCAACACTTTATATCCTTCAACAATATCATTCGAAGTTCTGAGTGGTGACGTTGGTTGTAACAAAGCAACTGTATCAAATTCACTTCCTAAGTTCTTATATCCTTCAATGACTTCTTTGACTACATCCCACGAAGAAGCAGTGTCATTTGATAGCTCGTTGCTTCTCAAGAAAGGTACACTAGCTCCGCATTTTCTCGCAATATCAGCATAATCCCTAGAATCGGTTGAAACTATTATTTCATCGAACATACTTGACTTTACTGCGGCTTCAATTGTATAAGCCAACAAAGGTTTGCCATTCAACAATTTAATATTCTTATCTTTCAGCCCTTTAGATCCTGATCGCGCTGGTATGATTGCAAGATTTCTCATTGCTCTACCACACAATCATAAAACTTTTTCTTAAGGTCTATTTTATTATTAATCACACAATCTTTTATTACTTCAACTACTTTATTAGACGTATCCCCATTTCCGTAGGGATTAACCGTTTTCTTGGTTTCGTGTGCAAACTTATCACTTAATGCCAAACCCAAGGCTTGATGTATGCTTAGCTGGATAGGTTCACAGTTAATGACACTACTTGCCTGCATTCTTCCCTTTTGTCGGTCTCCTATGTTTACTGTAGGAATACCAAAGCTTGGGGCTTCTACTAATCCACTTGAGGAATTCCCTATAACCATCCTACAATACTTGAGTGCGCTTAGATAGCGTTTCATGCCAAGTGATGCATATGCGAAAATGTTATCATTATCTTTAGCATATCTATCAATAAATTGGTTTATAATCCGGCCTTCAACATCTGCATTTGCTTTAGTGAAGATAAAATCTAAATTATTATATTTTTTACAGACTTCGAGAAGCGATTCAATTTGCTTCTCAGAGCTGTTCTCTTCAAGTGTTACTGGATGGAATGTAACCACCGCATATGGCTTTGATAAACTGATATTAAGTTCATTTTCTAATTCTTCTTTTTGTAGCAATTTTTCATTTAAGATATTTTCAATACCAATGGCTCCGACGTTGTATACACGCTCTGGATTCTCACCTAATTGAATAACCCTATTTCGGTATTCATTTGTACTTGTAAAATGAAGGTAACTCAGTTTTGTTATCGCATGACGAATAGACTCATCAATGGCACCTTCTGTGGTTTCTCCACCATAGAGATGAGCTATAGGAATTCTCTGATTCATAGCTGTAGTTGCTACAGCTAGCGTTTCATATCGATCGCCAAGAACAATCAACAAATCGGGATTTAGCTTCTCAAAATAATCAGCAAAGCTAATCATCGCAAGACCCATCGATTTGGAAATTGACGATGACGTATCTGAGCTTAAAAGAATCTCGATTTTCTTATCAATAACAAAACCATCCTTTTCAATTTCTTGATACGTCAAACCGAATTCAGGTGATAAATGTGCGCCAGTGGCTACAATTCTCACATCGAATTCCTGAACTTTATTTAGTTTTGCGATAACCGGTTTTAACAATCCATATTCAGCCCTTGTAGCTGTCAATATACTGATTAATTTCTTCATAGCTCTATCAACTCGTCTTCTTCAAAATCTCTTAAAGCACACTTTCCTATGACATCAAACCATCTCATAGGACTTATACCAGTACCTGGCCTTTTCACTGTAAGGTTATTTTCTGTAAAAATTTCACCAGCTTTAATGTCTTTACTTGCAATAATACTCTTACGAGCAACTGCCATGTTCTTCTTCTCTGATTCGGCTGGCTGTTTCATTCCGTTACCTAAAGCCAATTCAATATGTCTTATGGAATCAACCATAGCTTTTAGCTCATTAGGTTCTAAGCTCGCTTTATGATCAGGTCCTTCCATATTTCTATCCAAGGTAAAATGTTTCTCTATAACTGTAGCACCTAAAGCGACGGCAGCAATAGGAACTTCTATACCTTTAGTGTGATCAGAATATCCAACATTCACGTTGAACTCTTCCTTTATTGTGTTCATAGCTCTTAAGTTTACATCTTCATATGGTGTCGGGTACTCTGTAGTACAATGAAGAACTGTAAGTTCCGCCGCTCCATTTTCTTTTAAAGCTTTAATGGCACATCTTATGTCTTCCATTGTGCTCATACCTGTGGAAAGTATCACAGGTTTATTTAGTTTAGCAATCTTGATTAGATAAGGGAGGTTGGTAATGTCTCCTGAAGGAATTTTCCACGTGCCCATTTCTAAACTATCTAAAAAATCTATGCTGTCAAAATCAAAAGCTGTTGACATAAATTCTATTTCTTTGACCTTGCAATAATCATTTAACTTAGAAAAATCTTCAAAAGATAATTCTAATTTCTGAACCATTTCCAACTGATTTTCTTCTATATTGTAATTTTTTTTTTGATAATCAGCTTTTGGGGCGTTTTTTGATATAACGTTTTTTTGAAATAAATGTTTGGAATTTAATCACATCAGCACCTGATGACTTTGCAGCATCTACTAATTTTTTTGCCAGTTCTAAGCTTCCATTATGATTTACTCCTGCTTCGGCAATTATTAAAGTTCTATTCACAAAAAGTCCCTCTTTCATTTGATGGGTTTTGCAGGTACTCCGATAACCGTAGCATTTTGGTTAACATCTCTTACAACCACAGCACCCGCTCCTACTGTTGATCTGTCATTTACATTTAAGCCTTGTAAAATTTGTGCACCCGTTCCAATAAGACAACAATCCTTCATGGTAACATTTCCAGATATAGATGCTGATGGATTTATTACATTGAAATCTCCAATCAGTGTATCGTGCCCTACAGTACTGTTTAAGTTGAATAAATTGAAATCTCCTATTTTTATATCACAAGTTAGATTTACTCCAGCTGTAATTATATTCCCCTGACCAATTATCAAGTTATTTTTGTTAAAGGATATAGTAGGATGAAAAAGATTAGGAAAAACCGCATTAGAAATATTTTTAATTTTGTCGTATATTTTCTTTTTAACTATGGGATCACCTAGAGGAATAACTACCCCAATAATTGGATATCTTGAAGCGAACTCAAAAAACTGCTCATCAGAAGAAACGATATTAAAGTTATCAATAATCGCATTCCCCACCTCATCTTGTGAAGAACCGACAAATCCTATAAAATCATAGCTTTGATGAAGACTGGATCTATTGATATCATCAATCAAACAATATATCTCTTTTGATATACCCCCACTACCAAAGATAACAAGCGGTAAACCATTCCAAAGCATAGTACCCACCTCTCCTTGTACAAATATATATTCATTAAATTAGATTTAGCTCATACACTCAATATTCGTGTAGGTCATATAATGATTATAGGTAATTTGATTTGTTACACTAGTATATATAAAATCCTTCTTTCGTTTTTCTGCCTAATTTATTTCCTCTAACCATTTTTCTAAGAAGAGGATGCGCAGTATACTTGTCAACTCCGAATTCACTATGAAGGGTATCCATAATATTCAAACAGATATCTAAGCCAATTAAATCTGCTAATGCCAATGGCCCCATAGGGTGATTTGCTCCTCTTTTTACTGCTATATCAATATCCTCTATCGTAGCTATGCCTTCACTATATATTGAAATCGCTTCATTTATCATAGGTATAAGCATTCTATTTACTATAAAGCCAGGTGCTTCTTCAACCAATACCGGAATTTTTCCAATCTCTAAAGTTATTTTTTTTGCAAAAGAAATGGTTTCAGTAGATGTAGTCATACTGCTAATAATTTCAACTAAATCCATGATGGGTGCGGGGTTGAAAAAATGCAAGCCTATTACTTTGTCTGGCCGATTTGTTACTACTGCTAATTCTGTTATAGATAATGAAGATGTATTAGTTGCAAAAACAGCCCTTTTGTCAATTATTTGATCTACCTCTTCAAACTTTTCTTTCTTAACATCTAAATTTTCGGACACTGCTTCAATGACTAAATCAACATCGGTTGCTTCTTCTATTGTCTTTATCACCTTAATTCGACTCATGGATTTTTCCATATCATCCTTTGACAATTTACCTTTAGATACTAAGCTGTCAAAATCTCTTTCTATGTTTTTTAATGCAATAATAGCATTTTCAACAGTTGGATTATATAAGAAAACATCATGATTATTCTTTGCAAAAACCTGACTAATACCTTTTCCCATTACTCCTGTGCCATATACAAAAACCTTCAAAGTACATCCTCCAAACATTAAAACATCTGTATTATATTGAAAAAAAGTTATAATTGATTTGAATAAATGAATTCATTATAATTCGACTAATTATCATACAAATATACCCAGTTATCTTTCTAATTTTCTTCTCATCTCTTCCATCTCATCAACCTGACCCATGTCCATCCAACTATTTTCGCTTATTGGATAGATCCCAATTTTCTCGCCTTTAGCTTTATATTGTTCAATGATATCCGGAAATCCAATAGATTTATTAACTTCTAACTCTTCAATAATTTTAGGTTCAACAATATACATACCGGTATTTGTAAAGAATGATAGTTCAGGTTTTTCTTTCATACTCTCTATTTCGCCTGTATTACTGATTTCAATAACTCCATAGGGAATTTTAATGTTCTTTAATGAACAAACCATCGTGATTAAATTATTCTCTTGCTTATGGTAGTTATACATTTTTTCATAATCTTCTTCGATCAAAATATCACAGTTAGATAAAACAAATGTTGAGTTAATTTTACCCTTTAGTAAACTAAGCCCACCACCTGTTCCTAGTGGCTCTATTTCATTGGCATATTTAACTTGATAGTTTCGATCAATTTCGTTAAAATAAGCTTTAATCATATTTTTTTTGTGATTAACAACTAAATGAAATTCATCACTTCCTTGCTTATAGAACCGATTGATAATATGTTCAACAATAGGAATTTCACCAATGGGAATAAGTGGCTTAGGAAGTATTTTTGTATAGGGATATAGACGAGTACCAAGACCACCAGCCATTATGATAACAGGCACCTTTAAATGTTTTTTCATTTCAACATCTTCATCATTCCGAAGGACTATTGAGACAATTTGTTTTTCTTTAGAAACAATAGGTACGGCTTCGATAGAATGCTTTTTCAAGAACTCTTTCGCTCTAGTTTTATTTTTCTCAGTTAAATATTTCGGGTTATAATTTGCAATTTCTTTTACTTTCACATCTAGATGACCTTTTTTTAATATCCACCGACGAATATCTCCGTCAGTAATTGCTGCTACAAAGTAATCTCTCTTTACAACAAAAAGAACTTTTTTTCGCTACTTCATCTAATTGTTGCATCGCTTCTATCATCGTTTTCTCTTCATCAATTAAAAAATCATTAACATCCATACCTCTACACCTCCACTAATACTTCCTTCTATTTTGGGTGTTGTAGACATTCAACAACATATTGTACGTCTTCTTTAGATAGATTTGAGCTACAAGGTATATTGATCACGTTTTCTAAATATATTTGTGCTTTTTCAATTTTAAATGTTTGATTAGCTCTATATGGTATTTGCTGACTAATTAGTCCCCATATCGGTCGAGATTGAATACCGTTAGAAGATAGATAAGAAATGAGCTGATCTCTGTTTAACTTATACCCTTTATCTATACTCAAAGCATAAAACCAATAATTTGGTCTGGTATGTTCATTAAAATCTAAGATACTTAGACAATGAATACTTTCAATTTCTGTTTTGTATCGTTCATAATTAGCTTTCTTCGTTTCAATAAATCCTTCTAATTGTTCAAGTTGTGCCAATCCTAGTGCCGCTTGAAGATTTGTCATACGATAATTATAGCCAATGTCGTCATGTATATAATATAAGTCATCACTTTTAGATTGTGTTGTTAGATGCTTGGCTTTCTTTAGTAGTTCTTTATTGTTCGATACAATCATTCCACCACCGCCAGTGGTCATGATTTTGTTTCCATTAAAGGAATAGACACCAATATCACCAATAGTCCCTGCATGCTTGTCTTTGTATTTCCCTGCGGTATAATAAGTTCCCAAAGCTTCTGTCGCATCTTCAACTACTTTTAGGTTATATTCATCAGCAATCGACATGATTTTTTCCATGTCTCCCATGTTTCCGAAAACATGCACGACAATAATTGCCTTGATGTGTTTTTTAGATGTTTTATTGATGAGCTTGCCATTAATATAGTCACATTCTGTTTCACAAAAAGCTCTTACTTTATCTGCATTTATATTAAGTGTAACGTCACAGTCCATGAAAATTGGTTCTGCTCCTACATATTTAACAGGATTAACTGCCGCAATAAAGGTAAGGGTAGGAACAATGACTTCATCTTCGCTAGTCACTTCCAAAACTCTTAAAGCAATGTGCAAGCCTGATGTTCCATTTTGACAAGAAACAGCTCCACGAGCTCCTGTATATTTTGCGACGTTATCTTCAAACTCATTAATATAGGGACCGGCTGTTGATACCCACTCCGTTTCAATTGCATGCGTGACATATTCTAGTTCTTTACCTTTAAGATTAGGAACAGATAGAGGTATAAACTTTTGTGTCATGTTAATACCTCCTATCAAATATTATAAATATCTGTTTTATATTGATTTAAATGATTTTTAAAGAACGCAATAGTTTCAGACAATCCTTGTTCAAATGAATACTTTGGTTCCCAATCAGTTAAACTTCTAATTTTTTCATTTGAACCTAATAATCGATTTACTTCACTATTTTCTGGCCTAAGCCTTTGTTCATCACATACAATTTTTGCATTTGGGTTAATCTGTCTTATTAATTCTTCCGCTAATTGACCGATTGAGATTTCTTTTTGCGTTGCGATATTAATCTCTTCACCAATGGTATTTTTGGATTTTGCAATTTTAATAAAACCATTCGCTGTATCCTTAACATAATTAAAGTCTCTTGTAGGTGTCAAAGATCCCAACTTAATCTCTTCTTTACCAGCAAGAAGCTGTGTAATAATCGTCGGAATAACCGCTCTTGCTGATTGTCTCGGTCCATACGTATTAAATGGTCTAACAATAGAAATTGGCATATCAAAGCTTCGATAAAAAGATTCTGCTAACCGATCTGCCCCAATCTTAGTAGCAGAATATGGCGACTGCCCCTGAAATGGATGTTTTTCATCGATAGGGACATGTTGCGCTGTTCCATAAACTTCTGACGTTGAAGTGACTAATACGCGATCAGTATTTAATTCTTTAGCAGCTTGGAGTACATTAAGAGTACCTTTAATGTTAGTATCAACATAAGCGTCTGGTGAATGATAACTAAAAGGAATCGCAATTAATGCGGCTAAATGAAATACTTGATTGATTCCTTTCATGGATTCTCTTACACCATTCGGGTCTCTTATATCCCCTGTAAATACTTCTACATTCTTCATAATATCTCTTGATAAGTGATCTAACCATCCCCACGAATTAAATGAATTATAATAAGCAAAGGCTCTAACTTTATATCCTTCTCTTACTAATACTTCCGTTAGATGGCTTCCAATGAAACCATCAGCTCCAGTTACTAATACTGAAGTCATGCAATCACATCCTATTCTTTATGGCAGTATTCTCAAATAAAAAGTTTGAACTAAATCGCACTTTATTTTTGATATCTATTTATTTTGAAACTTAGTATCTTAATTAATTATCAACTTTAAAGACTTTAAAGACTCTATCTATATCAGGAAAAGAAAATATCGGTAGTGTGTGGTGGTGGTGGTGGTGGTGGTAGACTATTCATTTTTTGAATTTACACACAGCTCAGATATATTAAAATCTTAATTATACAAGATTTCTCTCTGTCTTTGCATTCCCATTATTTAATATGCCTTCTTCTTGTAAAACTAAAACTAGCTTAACCAACACGGTTGTCAAACTGGCATTATACCCTCTAAACATTTGAATAATTTCTTTCTTTTTATCTGTAGTCTCTTTTTTAGCTACTCTATTTATTTTCTGTATTAATAAATCATGTTCTACACGAATTGACTGGACAATAAAATGAGTAAAGAATTGGTTGTTTTCAAATTTAGTTAATTCATTATCGATTTTAGTAAATAATTTCTCTAGTTTCTTTTTACCTGTTTCCTCTTTAATTTTATTCAGAGTGTATTCTAATCTTGCTTTTTCTTCTACGAAACTTTCATATGATAACTGGATATCTTCTTTCTTCTTATCATAGTCTGACAAATCATATGATTTTTATTTATTGGCCATATTTTTTTATCTATTGATTGTTGTAAGTTATCATTCAGTAAATCTTCAATTGTTTTAAATGGGATTCCTTCAATCGCTGCCCCACCCTTAGTTGTGTTATAATATTCCCCTTTAAAGGTTGAGGCGAATTGTACTAAGGCATTTCTCATACTATTAAACCCTATATTCGTCTTAATATTATTCCCATAAACATCTTTAACTTCTTCAGCGTGATCAACTTCTTGTTCTGTAAGTTCAGAATCAATAAAATCATAATCTACTCCTTGTGCATAACGCCGGTTATATAGATAACCTAAGTTTTGTCCCGCAAATATTATAGGTGACATACCTAACTTATTCACAATCTGAAAAGTCATCACCGCAATTGAAGGTGAATCTAAGACCAGTTCATTTTTACCTATTTGATCCCCTAACAACAATCGTGACGTATAATCTTGCGAGGTAATAAAATGATACTTGGGACCACGAAAATTTTCTAACAACTGATGGCCTACACTTGAACCATACACCAGAGGAATCGCATCCTTATCCTGATCAATCATTTTCTCAAATACTAAATGATTTTTATCGCCTGGGTCATAACTGAACACCGCATCAGGTATCACATCATAGGTTATCAAAGTATTAATCGCGGAACCTACCGAGAAAATATATGCTAAGTTATTTTGTTTAATAGAACGAATAGACTCAATATCATCTGAAAGCGAAGGACCTGCAGATACTATAATAACTGGTTTATCACTAAACCTTTCTTTAAAACTATCATCTAAGATATTTGGTGTATTTAATACATGTTTATGATTTTTAATACTATTTTCAATCCAGTTAAATTGAAAGTTATAATTCGTCGCAAGTTCAGATCGCTTTTGTCTTATCATTTTTTTCGATTCCGAAACAAATTCATTTATTAATTTGCTAAATAACTGTTTATATGTAGGTGAAATGACAATTTCTACTCTTGTCGCCGACTCTTTATAAATCTGATCTACTATTTGTCTAACTGAATACATTTCTCCTACAAAAAGATGTGCGACATTTTTATTAAACACTTCTTCCAATTGTATCAAATCTGATGCGACATTAAATATCTCTAGAGATGGTTCAATAATAGAATAACTATTTTGTTGATACTGCTTGGTAAACTGTGACACATGATAGCCCAAACCTAAGCCTAAAAACACAACATGTGTATCGGAATTAAAATCTTGTGTTAATTCCTTTTTCAGAATATGTTGTGCTTCTCTTTCAGGGTTATAACTACTATGAATAAATAATTCTCTATCCTCTAACTTAACCTTTAATGTTTCTTGTTTATTTTTAGTTTCTATAACTTCAACAATCATAGTCTCTTTATTATTGTTGGAGAGAAGTGTCCGAACTTCCGGAAAATAGCTTAGTAGATATCGACTATTGTTAGTATTCAATTGAATCACCGTTCTTGCAATTTACCACATTATTTACTTTTTTTTTGAAGAGATTCAAGAATCGGAACGATTTCAAAACTTAATAGATCAAAACTTAACGTCGCATCTTTTAATTCTAGAGCATCTAATAGTTGTGGTAAGATATTTATTAGTTGTTTTTGTTCTTCTTCAACCGTATGAAAAGCCACACTATCTAAAGCATTAAGCGATTCTGAGAACTGCATGATGGCTTGTATTCCATCAGCTAAGTCCACAATACTAGTCCAGAATGATTCTGACATTTCCCCGTAATCCTCACTCACCATCAACTCAAGGGTTGGGACCGCTCTGTCTAAATATAACTTTAAAGAGTTAAGAATATCATTTGTTAACTCCTCGACTGAAACCATCTCTAATTCAATGAGTTTAATATCATGAAGATAGTGATTAATATAAATTTCATGATCATTATATACTTCTTGTCCATCTATAATTAAATGACTGAAAACTAAATCTTCATTTTCACTTAACTGATTCATCTTTTTAACTATAAACTGAAAGACTTCAGTCTCTTCTACATTAATCATTACTTTATTTACTTTAACAGTAATCATTCCAACACCTCTTACTAAATATATTATTAACTATTATTTTATCATAGTTTATACTTATGTATTGTTCATTTTATTAAATAAAGGCCCTAGCCTACTGGCTAAGACCTTTATTATTTGTTTTCAATTATGTTTTAAATTAACCTAATAACTGAAGAACTGATTGTGGTTGTTGGTTAGCTTGAGCTAACATACTTTGTGATGCCTGTGATAGAATATTTGACTTCGTCATTTCCATCATTCTTTCGCCATATCAACGTCACGAACACGTGATTCTGCAGCGGATAGGTTTTCAGAAGAGTTATCTAAATTGGCAATTGTGTGCTCTAAACGGTTTTGAACAGCTCCTAAAGCAGAACGCTGAGAAGAAACTGTGCCAATTGCGCTATCAATAGTTGCAATAGCTGCATCTGCGCCAGATTGAGTCAATAAACCATGTGCCGTACCGCCACCAGCTTCAATACCTGATAATTCGGTAGCTGTATCAAAATCAGCTTCATCAATATTTAGACCACTTAATCCAATACCAGATGCTCTCATATTTCCAATTGTTAAAGTAATGCTTTGATCATCATTTGCACCAATATGGAATTTACCATCAAATACTTCTGTACCGTCGGAACCGCCTAATAACTTCTTAGTATTAAATTCTGTATTGCCTGCAATTCGATCTACTTCATCGTATAATTGGTTCATTTCTTTTTGTAATTCTGCACGATCTTCAATAGTATTCGTATCGTTAGAAGATTGTACAGCTAACTCACGCATACGTTGTAAGATTGAGTGAGTTTCATTTAATGCTCCTTCAGCAGTTTGAATTAATGATACACCATCTGCTGCGTTACGGCTTGCTTGATCTAAACCACGAATTTGACCTCGCATTTTTTCTGAAATTGCAAGACCTGCCGCATCGTCACCTGCACGGTTGATACGAAGACCTGAAGATAATTTCTCCATTGATTTCTGCATATTACCTTGGTTGATACCTAATTGTCTGTGTGTATTTAACGCTGGAATATTATTATTTATAATCATGTTTATTTCCTCCTTGAAATAAAAATTACATCCATGTAACTATATTTTTAAAATTAACCTAATAGCTGTAAAACAGATTGTGGCTGTTGGTTAGCTTGAGCTAACATACTTTGTGATGCTTGTGATAAAATATTTGATTTCGTCATTTCCATCATCTCTTTCGCCATATCAACATCACGAATACGTGATTCCGCAGCTGATAGATTTTCAGATGAGTTGTCTAGGTTAGCAATCGTGTGCTCTAAACGGTTTTGAACAGCTCCTAAAGCAGATCGCTGTGAAGAAACAGCTTCGATTGCACCATCAATTGTCGCAATGGCTGCATCAGCGCCAGATTGTGTCCCCATAACTAATGCATCTACTCCAGAGCCTAAATCAGCTGCTTTCATTGAACTAATTTCTAGTGTAATTGCTTGTCCATCATTTGCTCCAATATGAAACTCCAGTCCAGTGCCCGATAAATCACCATTAATTAATTTTTTCGTGTTAAACTCTGTATTATTGGCAATTCTATCAAGTTCAGCTACTAGTTGATCACTTTCTTTTTTTTAACTCTGCTCTATCTTCAGCTGTGTTTGTGTCGTTAGAAGATTGAACTGCAAGTTCACGCATACGTTGTAAAATTGAGTGTGATTCATTTAACGCACCTTCAGCAGTTTGAATTAATGAAACGCCATCTGCTGCATTACGACTTGCTTGATCTAAACCACGAATTTGACCACGCATTTTTTCTGAAATCGCAAGACCTGCCGCATCGTCACCTGCACGGTTGATACGAAGACCAGAAGATAATTTCTCCATTGATTTCTGCATGTTACCTTGGTTGATACCCATTTGACGGTGAGTGTTTAAAGCTGGAATATTATTGTTAATAATCATGTTTGTTTCCTCCTTGAATTTGTTTGTTCCACATCCATGTGGTTTATTATGGTGATAAAGACATTTAGCGGCCGCTTAATCAGACTTTATCACCTACAATATTATTATCGGAGTGGCTAAAAGATTGTTTAGTCATAAATAAATGTTTTTTGTTTTATTTTAAGATTTTTTTAATATCAATTCTTTTCGATGCGATGCTATTTTCTTTTTGAATTGCTTTATATATTTCGTAACGATTGACATCAATATCTTTTGGAGCACTAATCCCTAACTTAACTTGGTCTCCTTCAATCGATAAGAGTTCAATTTCAATATTATCACCAATCATAATTTTTTGGTTTGTTTTACGTGTGAGGACTAACATTTATTTTTCCTCCTTCACAATTGAGGAGTTAAAAATATATTCCTTTGTACTGTAATTTGATTGATGCATGATATATTGTTTACCTAAATGTGAATGGCGATTGATTATGATAGGCGCTTGTAAATTTGCCGTACTATTATTTAAATGGTCTTTTAATGTTACGATAGATAGTATTAAAACATCATCTTCTGTTTCAATTTTCAATTGCTCTAAGATCTGATCGTTTAAATCCACTTTATATTCTTTATTGAAGTCAAATGGAAAGACCACAATAAACGCTAACTCACCTGTGTTGATAGACTGCAGTACTTGAAAGGCTAACGGTTCATCAAAACTTAATAAAACAAATTCTTTTTCGTTTAAAAAACCGGGTAAACCTTGTTCAAAATAAATCACTTCTTTACTATCAATCTCAACTTCTTCAAAATAGCTCGTATTTATCTTCATTTTCTCACCTCTTATTTAGCAAAGCTTTACTTTTATTTTCACCATATAATTAAACAAATATTTCTGTCCCGCATTTATAAATGGGATATTGTCAAAACTATATCGATATAGTTTTTTGCTGAAGGTAGACATCAACGTTACCACGTTGATATGATTGCAAGACTGGTGTTTGTTTAGCATTAATGATGGGTTTATTCGCTTGATTATTTACTTCTACTTCTGCTGGTTGATAATCAATTTTAACAGAGTCATACGACGGAATAAAGCCAATATTAAATGGTCTAACTTCCCTTGGTGTATTTTGTTTGGCAATGAGTTTCAGAGGATCCCCACCATTTTCTATTTTCATCATCATATCGCCTTGACGCCGTCGCCTTTGGGAACCCTCTCGCACTTTTTGTAAACCTTCATTCGCCTCTCTTCTTATAGCTTCGCCTATTGGATATTGTCCTAAATCCGCAAAAGCTTGCGATTGATCAATGGTGAGTTTACTAGGTTTTGTACGGATATTTATATCTGCCGCTGGTTGTTGAATATCAAGCTTTGCTGGACCTTGATCTATGTCTACTGTTGCGTTATTTGTTTCGATACCAATGCGGGCAAATTGTTGATCTATTCGTAATTGCGGAATATTCATCATATTTCTTCCTTCCGTTCACAAATGTGATAAAAAGCCTTACCATAGGTAAGGCTTTATTTCTTATCTTAGAAAGTCAAGTAACGTTGGTTGAATAACGCGTGAACCAGCACTTAATGCTGCACGATGGATTGCTTCTTGAGAAGTTAAGTTCATAATGACCTCTGCGATATCCGCATCCTCATTTTTCGACATCATATCTCTTGCAGTAATTTGTTGCCCTTCCAAACGTGATTCAATGAGTTCAACACGGTTCATCCTTGCACCTAAGTCGGCACGTTCACCGACTGTATTATTAATGTGGTTATCAAGTTCTCCTATTAGACTATCTAAAGCTGCTGTATCATCATTTTCAAGCGCATTTGAAAGATCTGAAACTGATTGGAATAACTCTTCACTAAAAACATTCGCTGGATTAACATTCGCTTGAAGTTGAGTACCTGATGTTACTTCTAACATAACCGGATTAAAGTCACTTGTATTAAATGTGAGACTTCCATCATCCTCAACCGTTATTGGTTTCTCTGTTGTTTGTGTACCATTAAAAATATATTTATTATTCACTTTTGTATTAGCCACTTCAACGAGTTGAAGTTTGAGTTGATCAACTTCTTTTTTTATAGCTTTTCGCTGGTCTGCATCATACGTTTCATTCGCCGATTGTACAGTTAATTCACGTAATTTATTCAATATTTGGGTTGTTTCATCAAGGGTTTCATCAGATGTATCCATCCACGTATGCATTTCGGTGATATTACGCTGAAACTGTTCTACGTTACCAACCTCGGTACGATAACGCATCCCCTTCATCGCAATAACAGGATCGTCCGACGGACGATTAATCTTTTTACCCGTCGTTAATTGATCCATATATTTATTCATAGAAGTATAACTTTTAGATAAGTTACGCAACATATTGTTTGATAACATACTTTGTGTGACACGCATTTATCTCACTACCTTCCTACGAGCCCTAAATTATTTATAATACGGTCTAACATCTCGTCCACTGTCGTCATACTTCTTGCGGCTGCATTATAAGCATGTTGGAACTTAATTAAGTTTGTCATTTCTTCATCGAGCGATACTCGACTAACTGAGTCTCGATTATTTGAAACTTGTTGGCGAAGCTTCCTGCGTTTGCTTCCATGCGGTAAGCTTCTTGTGCAACAACCCCTAATTCACCAATCACACCTTCAAAATAGCTTTTAACGGATGTTTTATCACCTAAAGATCCCGGTAAATAATCCGTATAACTCGCGGCTAAATCAACCGCATTCAACCCATCACCACTGGCATTAGGAACAGAACTTGCAGCGATCTTATCTTTATCATCTAAAATGATCTCGTTGACTGATATCGTTGATGAAGAACGCGTGGCAGCTGTATCAATCACAAAGAAATTACCGATACCAGGATCTCCATTGAGATCATAACCACCCGCATGTGTAGCATTAAATTTTTCAACAAAAGCTTCAGCCATCGTATCTAAATTTTCTAACATATCTGTATAAACACCTACGGTACCTGTAGCTGTCTCATACCCGTTCATCTCCATCAACCCTTTAAGTTGACCTGTTGCTTTAAAGTTTTCAGCTGAAATTGATGTCACATCACCAGTTTCTGAATGAGTAAAGGTAAAACCTGTCACATTATTATTAGCATCAGTTAGCACTTCTAATTGATTAACTGTATAGTTATCATCGCTACCATCAACTAAAGTCACATCACTACCCTCTGATTTTAGCTTCACCGTTGCCTTACCCATCGCAATAGGACTTGGCATACCTGAGCTTTTTTCATAGCTGACAGAAATATCAGCGATCGATGATAACTGATCGAGTAGGCGATCACGTTCATCATATAAATCATTAGGCACGTGTCCGTGTGGTTCAACTTCGCCAATTTGACGATTTAGTTGATTGATTTGGTTTAACAGTGAATTGAATTCCGTTTCTTTTACATCCATTTCATTTTTTAAATCATCACGTACCGATTCTAATGAGTTTGAAATATAATTGAATGTATCCGCAACAGCTTGGGCTCTCTGCGCAACAACAGAACGCGCGCCTGAATCCTCCGGATTAACTGATAAATCTTGTAGTGAGTTCCAGAATTGATCAAAGATATGAGATAACCCTTCTTCTGATGGCTCGTTAAGAATTGCTTCCATCTGGTTAGCCGCTTCTGCTCGTTGGCTATAATATTGTGTTTTCGCATTTTCTTTCCGGTATTGCACATCTAAAAACTGTTCTCTAATCCGTTCGATTGATCCCGGTTCTACACCGTTACCGACACGGTCAATCAGACCACCTGGCTCACGGCTTGAGGTCAGTCCATTGATTGCTTGAAAGTTCACGCGCTGGCGCGTATAGCCTTCGGTATTCGCATTTGAGATGTTATGAGATGTTGTATACATCGCGGCTTGTTGGGCACTCAGTGCACGTTTGGCCATTTCTAATCCATTAAAGGTTGATACCATTTGTCTATCCTCCTAAGCTTTTGAGTCAAACACTGATCGCTTCGTTGCGGGATCATCTTTGGCTTTCTTCGTGCCATATGTAAGAGACTCCACTGACGGCTCAATCATATCCATTTGTAGTTGTACAAATTGAAGTGACTGCTTCAGTAACTGTCGATTCAAATCTTCTTGTTGTTTAATGTCAACGACGTATGCAAGTAAGGCCGTTGCTTTTTCTTCTAGCGCTTCTCTATCTGATGCCTCCGGTAATGAATCAATAATCGCTGTCACCGGAGCGTTTTCCGGTAAGTTTAAAGCGGCCGCAAGGTCGCTTGCTTCTTTTAGGCGTTCTTTTTCTATTTGTTCTAAAGCTTGTACATGCTTTTGTTCAATTTTTAATAACTGATTAAAATCATTGATATTATTTTCTTTTAAACGGGTTGTTTTCTCTTCTGCTACTGACAACAAACTTTCATGCAAGTCAATTAACGTCGTCATCGTTTTCAGTAATGGTTGTAACATTCTTTCGCCTCCTCAGTCGGCTATTCTTTCATTATACCAACTAATTCCGTTACCTTATCTTGCTTATACCTGACTGATACACACAAAAAAGCTAAGGCACCTTAAGTACCTTTAGCCCTTTGTTCACTTAAAGAATTGCGTCATCTTTTGTGCCACATCATGTGGACGCACGTGATACGTACCCGTTTCTACTTGATGTTTAATCTGGTTCACCTTTTCTAGACGCTCAGGTTGAACACCGCTTGATGCTTGCATCTCTTTCGCTTTTGGTGAGATTTCTACTTTATCGCGTTGTTTCTGTTGGTCTTGTTTTATTTCAGTCTGTTTTTGTTGCTGGGCCTTATACGGATTATTATTCACCAACCGCTGTAAATTGATTTTCATCTGATGGTCCTCCTTCGTTCATGATTTATCTGTCTCTCATCGTTGTTTCATTTTTCATCATTCATACGAGTCAATGGTATGCCTTATGAGCTATTACCCAAACGTGTTACTATCTCGACATCATTTGTTTTTTTATCGACACCATTTGGTAAATGTTTAGAACTTACGGTCTTTTTTTCCTTTATCGACCGCAACATACGTTTGATTTGCTTTTTCTTTTTCACGCATTTCATGCATTTTTTTCACTTGTTCCACATCGTGTTGATGTTTTAAATCGCCCGATAACTCATTCGAACATGCTTGACATAACTTGCCTTCAGAGATTTCTTTTCCGCATCGTTCACAGCCATAACTTAGATTCGGAAATTGCGTCGTGCGGAGACGCTTTTCTTTCACAAATTTAATGATCAGTTCTTCTTTCACACCGGTTGCTTCAACAATCTCTGGGATGGTTGCTTGCCGGTTCGCTCGCTTTTTCATAAAGTTATAAACAATCTCAAATTGCTTTTCTTCTTCTTTATAACAGTCTTGACATATATCACGCGTTGTTTGTACAAATAAATTGCCACAACGACTACAGTTCGCTAAATCTGCCATAGTGTCACCTCATCGATCCTATTTTCATCTAAATATGATTACTATTTTACACTCCAAGCGTTAAGCACTTCAAATGAAGTGTGTCTCTTGATGGATTCTAGTACGTCCATCCTTTATGTTTATTTTAACCTACTTATTATATCGGCAACATACTTGCATTATTAAATAAGACTATCGAGCCAAAGTGAAACTATATATCTCTGTTATTCCAGCGTGATGTAGGACATTAGCGGCATGATGAATGGTCGTACCAGTCGTATACACATCATCAATTAAGACAATTGGGCCTTTAGGTAACACCTGTCCTTCCTTTAAAAAAAATGGATTCACCGTATCTAATCGCTCTTTTCTTGATTTATGCGCTTGTTTATCGGTATGGTGTTTATGTAACAATGGCAACATAGGACGGTTGATCATTGACGCAATGAGCGTCGCTTGATTAAACAACCGCTCCTCCATACGCTCGGTTGATAACGGAATTGGCACTAACGTCACTTTCTTAAGTTGACAATACTGTTGTAAGAAACCTTGATGTATCTCTTGTTTCAGTGGGGTTAGCGCATGATAGTGATAGCGGTATTTACATAAGGCCAGGAGTTGTTTACAGGCGTCGTTATAGTGATACAATGACCGGTTATAGGACAAGATTTTCGTAACACGCTCTTGACAATCACCGCATCGCTCACGCGTTGGCATACCCCGTCCACAATCAGGACAAATCGTCCCAGTGATTATCTCGAGCTTCGGTTGACAGTCGGCGCAATAAGCTAAGCTGTTCTTTTGTCCAATCGATTGCCAGCTGACTAGTGTGTCTAGCTCCGTTAAACAGTTCAAACATTTCATAACTTCTCACCTAAGGCATTCATCTGTTTAATCGCTTTAATCGCCTTCCGTATCGCTTTGGTGTAGGTCTCAAAGTAAAAGTGCACCGATCCGGTGGGATCATTCTTACTCCTTCCCGCACGACCAGCAATCTGAACAAGAGCTGCTTCATCAAACACATCGTGATCAGCCTGAAGGACAAACACATCAACAGAAGGAAAAGTCACCCCACGTTCTAGAATGGTCGTGGTCACAAGTACATCAATGGTTGTTAATCTAAACTGATCAATATGTTGTTTTCTTTCGTCACTTGAGGCATGAACCGCTTCGATGGTTAGATTTTTGAACGTGGTTTGTAGATAAGGTAAGAGCGTGTTTGCTTGTTTAATGGTGGCGACAAAGAGGAGTAATTGACGGTTATTTTCGCGTTGATGGATGATGGCTTCTTTGATGTTTCTCGGGAGCGGAGTATTTTTAAAGCGCGTAAAATAAGCTTCAGGTACAGGTAGTGGATGACCATGATAACGAACGGGGACAAAACACGTCGGATACCGTTTTTTAACGAGTGCTTGCCGCGGGGTAGCAGAAAGATAAATAAAGGTCCCAGTACCTTTTAAGGCACGCTTCGATTGTTTAATCAAACTTTGATCATGATGATAAGGAAAGGCATCCACTTCATCAATGATTAAAACATCAAACGCTGCTTTATACCGAATCAGTTGATGGGTCGTACAAAGTGTAAGCCATGCCTGTTTACTATTGTCGTCACTACCACCGTATTGACAAACTATTTGGACGCTTGTAAAGACAGCTTGAAACCTTGGCAACAGCTCTTTAATGACATCTTGCCTCGGGGTCGCCACCGCCACTCGCTTTCCACTCTTTAACGCATCATTGATCCCATGAAACAACATTTCTGTTTTTCCCGCCCCACAAACCGCATGAATCAGTAAGTGACGCTCGCCTGTCTTAATCGCTTTCGCTAACCGGTCACTTGCTTGTTGTTGATGGGGGGTTAAAGTAGAGGTGAATTGAAACCCGGTCTCAAGAGACTTGATTTTTCTAGCGGGTACACGGAGGTGATAAAGCGTTTGACAGGTGGTAATCCGACCGTATGTCAGACAATTTAAGCAATACCAGTCGGTCTTATGGCATTTTCCGCAAGGAAAAAATAGGAACAACGTGCTGTCCTCATTTAAACAACGCTCGCATCGCTTAAAAACATACTTTTGTGTAATAGCTGGAAATGTGTCAACGTTGACTGCCACGTTCCACTGATCACCTTTTACTTTTAGTGACGATAATCGGTCTTTCGTGACTAATAGCCCGTCAAGCAGTAAATAAGTGTCATCTTGCGTCACTTCTTCATGAACAACTGGCTCTTTATTAAGCAAAATGTCTGAACTTTGATGAGACGGTCGATTATTTCTTCTATCGTTTTCTCTTATTGATGTGAGGACGGGTTGGTGATGTTTGAATAACTGAATCATCTGTTGAGATCGTGACTTCATCGATGCATGTCCTCTCATGATGTTACGATCTATTTGTTGATTGAGTGTACGGATTGATTGGTCGAGCTTCTTTAACATATGACGTCTCTCCCTCTATACTTAAAGATAGCTCTATTGTAACGCAAACACCCATGGGCTCGGGAGCTCATGGGTGTTTGTGATTTTTACATCTGCCTAGGTCTTTACGGTCTGTTTTTTATGTTTACCGTCAGAAAAAACTAAAACGCCTTGCCTTCTGAGAGTGAAATATTTTTTGTCTTTATCGTTACTGGACGAGCCGATTAAAAAGTCTTAGAGTTTATACCAACCAAGACCAATCGACCCCTCACCTAAGTGCGTACCAATCACCGGTCCGAAGTAGCTTAATGTTAACTCAACATTGTGGTAGCGTTCTTTTAGTTCACGCATCAATTGTTCGGCCGTTTCAGGGCAATTCGCATGAATGACGGTCGCGCGAATGGGGACGCCAGTACGTGCATCTTCATCAATTAATTCAATCAAGCGTTTAAAGGCTTTCTTTTGGGTGCGAATCTTTTCAAAGGGAACAATTTTCGTCTCAGAGAAATGCAGGATCGGTTTTACTTGCAAGACACTACCGACAAGTGCCTGGGCACCATTTAAGCGACCACCACGGTGTAGGTGATTTAAATCATCCACAACAAAGTAAGCACGTAAGGATTGTTTCACGGTTTGTAGTCGGTCTAAAATTTCTTCTGGTGAGGCGTCTTTTTGAGCGAGTTTGGCAGCTTCTAACACATAAAAGCCTTGGGCCATACAACTTACTTCTGAATCAAATACATATGTATCTAGTCCCTCTACCATACTACCCGCTGTTTGCATCGATTGATACGTCCCGCTAATGCCACTTGATAAGTGGATCGAGACAACCGCGTCATAATCATTTTTTAGTTGTTCAAGTAAATCAACCATCAGTCCAATCGCTGGCTGAGATGTCTTTGGTAAAACTTTTTCTTCTCTTACTAATTCGTAGAATTCTGATGCGGTTAGATCGACTTCTTCTTGGTAAGACGACCCGTCAACTGTGACGGTTAAAGGAATCATATAAATATCGTATTCTTCTCGTATTTCCTTCGGTATATAGGCGGTACTATCTGTCATTATTGCGACTGTCATATTATCGAACCTCTCTATCACTAGCTTAGTTGTTTTTATTATTTCTTTTTAGCTATTACTTTTTTATTATAGTCGTTTTTGATACTGTCTTAATCCTATTATGATTGATTTATCTTTTTATCTGTCATTACCTTCTGTGCTCTCGTTGCTTTCATTTATCTATAAGACGAACAAAGACAAGCACGACACAATGTGACGACGAACATCAACACAAGATAAAAAGAAACTCCATTCTATTCTAACGTTTTTCATAAAAAATAGAAAGCCCTAATACTTAGTTAAATGAGGTATGAGCCTATTCTACAAGAAAACAACCACTAAGTATCGAGTCGTTAGCTCTCTATCCTTAGTGGTTGTTGGTGATTTGACGTTAATTATAAAACTTCTACCCAGCCATTTTTAATGGCGGTGACTACCGCTTGGGTCCGGTCATTCACATTCATTTTTTGTAAGATATTGCTGACGTGATTCTTCACTGTTTTTTCACTGATGAAGAGCGCTTCAGAGATCCCACGGTTACTCTTACCGTCCGCTAAAAGTTGTAACACTTCACACTCACGACGTGTAAGTAGGTGAAGTGGTTTACGGTATTCAACTTGTTGGAAGCCTTTATGTTCTTCTTCACTCATTCGTTTAAATTCTTTGACTAAGTTGTGGGTCACTTTCGGGTGCAAGTAAGCCCCACCGTCTGAGACAATCTTAATCGCTTGAACGAGTGATTCAGAATCCATATCTTTTAGTAAGTACCTTGGGCACCTGATTTTAAGGCGTGAGTGACATAATTTTCATCATCATGAATAGACAGAATGATGACTTTTAATTGTGGGTATTTTTCTACGAGTTGTTTCGTTGCTTCAACACCATTCACATGTTCCATATTGATATCCATTAAGACAACATCTGGTTGATATGTATCGACCAAACTCATAGCATTTTCTCCGTCACTACCTTCTGCGACAACTTCAAAATCATTTTCAAAATCTAAAATACGGCGTATACCTTCTCTAAATAAGACGTGATCATCAATTAATACGATTTTTGTACTCATAGTTTTGTCCTCCTAATATTCTCTGTGCATAATTCATAGGTTTAGGTTTGTTTGACGTGGTCGTACTATTCTAACACAAGTTGCGACTAACGTACTTGTTTTATTGACAGAACGGTGATGAAAACCACATATCACTGTATATGTCGAATAAATAGTTAAAAAAGTTTCATTCATTTCTACTAAACAACACTTATTATACTAAAAAACTTGGAAAATACCTATACCTTTAGTTGGTTTTAATCAAATTTTAATGAAAATGACTCAGTTTGTTAAAGGAATATTAATAAAAACATGTGTCCCTTTTCCTGGTTTCGACGTAAGTTCGAGTGTGCCTTCCAGCATATCGACCCGCTCACGCATCCCAATCAGTCCGAAGGACTGACTCTTTGTTTCACCTAAGGTAAAGCCTTTACCATCATCTTTGACCGATACATTCACCCGGTTATTTGTCACAATGAGTTTTACATCAATCTCTGAAGCTTCCGCATGTTTAATCGCATTTTGAACGGCTTCTTGTGTCAACCGGAAGATCGCCACTTCATATTTTTCTTCTAAGCGCTCTTGATTGGATTGTTCCTGGAAGTGGATCTCTATATCGTGATACTCACCGATTGTTTGAAGATACTTTCTAATCGTTGGCACCAGTCCTAAGTCGTCAAGAGCCATTGGGCGGAGATCGTAAATAATCCGGCGGACCTCATATAACGATTGGCGCACCATTTTTCGCATCGATTTAATTTCAACGAGCGCTTCTTCTGGACTACGTTCTCGGTACGTCCGGTCGACTATGTCCGCCCGAATTAAGACATTTGCGAGCATTTGTGCCGGGCCATCATGAATCTCGCGAGAGATGCGTCGACGTTCTTCTTCTTGGGCTTCAATGATTTTTAGTCCAAACATTTGTTTTTCTTTCGCATCTTTAATGAGCGAGGTGATCTCTTTAAAGTCATCGGTTAAATAATTCAAGACAATCGATACTTTTCCTACAAGCGATTCCGCTCGTTCAATCGTCTCGTCGATCGTTCGTAACCTACGCTCGATATCATCACGTTCTTTTCTAAGCGTCTGTTCACGTTCTTGTTTCATCCGGTATTCAACTTGTAAGTTATGGGCTGTTTCATACACTTCTTGAATTTCTTGTTCAGAATACATACTAAAGTTTTCGCTTACTTTAGCCAAGCGTTGTCTTGCGACACGTTCTTTACGTTCTAATAAGTCACTTTCCTTAATGATATTCTCAATCTCTTCACGTAATTGCGCGATTTTTTCTGTTAAAGTTTCATACTCTAGACGTGCTTGTTCAGTAATATTATATATTTCATCTTTACTATTATGGACAGCTTCAACCATTTCATCAATAATATCGTCTAATCCTTTTAAATCTGCGCGCGCATGTTTTTTATGTGAGGCATGTTTATTGTGATTTTTTTTCATTATATAAACTCCCTAATGTATTATCCATGATTAGGTTTGTGTGATAATCACACATCTTTTAATCCTGTCTCTTCTCTTGACATGACACCTTTACTATCATTGTATCATGCAGAACGCTATTCGCCTATTAGAATGGTAAACAGCATCTAAACTTAAGAGACTTTCTACCAATAATGATTGCCTTTTTTGACGCGTTCTAAACTTGTATAATAGAAGTAGTTCTTTAAAGGAGGGATCAAGAGGTGACACATGACAAACTGATGCGTGTCGTTGACTGGGTCAGTAAACTCGCCTTTTTAAATATCTTGTGGCTATTGTTCACCGCACTCGGACTATTCGTCTTTGGCTTTTTTCCTGCCACGGTCGCGATGTTTGCGACAATTAGGTCATTTATAAGAGAAGATATTTCGCTACCGTTATTTCAAACATTTTGGTTACACTTTAAAGCCAACGTCGTTAGAAGTCTCGGTTACGGTTTACTTACAACAGTAATCATCGTCATTGGTGTAGTGGATATCGTATATATTCAGGAAATTGAGGCACTTGATTCGACTCTTATCCATATTCCCATCTATTTATTTTTAATCTTTTCTAGTTTAACCTTACTCTATCTTTTCCCAGTCTATGTTCATTTTGACTGGCCATTCTTTCAGACGATCAAACAAGCGTTTCTTATTATGTTGATTCACCCGATCCAAACGTTACTGATGGTGATTTCTATTGCGATGAGCCTTTATTTAATGACGTTTGTGCCTGGTCTTCTATTCTTCTTTGGTGGTTCATTTATTGCTTTACTGGTCTCGTCCATTACCCAACATATTTTTGATACCATCCATCAACAAGCAACAAACCACCCTGCTTCTGAATCTTGAAGCAAGGTGGTTTTTGTCTTCCTCTATTCTTTTCTTTCTTCATTCTGCTAATTCTCTACAAAGAATAGATAAAGTTTAGGTTAGGTTTCTTCCTTAATCGTTTTATTCACGTGCTTATTTTATGGTTTTTAGATAAAGAAAACTCTCGATCATAAGACCGAGAGCTGATTAAGGTGTGTATGAATCATGGTTCATTCGTTTTAATTGAGGATTCAGTCACTTCTTTTATTGATTGAACTGTCGCGATTAGCCTTTCACTGAACCAGCCGCAATCCCTTCCACAATTCTGTTACTTAAGAAGAAGAAGGCGATTAAGATTGGAATAATACTGATCATCAGTGTGGCGCCAATCGCACCCCAATCGGTTAAGTACTGTCCGATAAAGTTTTGAATTCCAACCGTTAATGTTTTGTATTTATCTGATGAGATGAACGTATTCACAAAGACGAATTCATTCCAGTTATAAATCATGTTGATAATGATCGTCGTTGACATCACCGGTTTAGTCATCGGTAAGATAATTTGGAAAAACATCCGGTGAATCGAACAACCATCCATAACCGCTGCTTCTTCAATCTCACGTGGTAACGTACGATAAAAGCCCATCAGAATCATAATCGTTAACGGCATATTATAAGCGGTGTACGCTAAGATAATCGATAACGGGTTATCAATTAAATTGAGTTCACGATAAAACTGAAACAGTGGCACGAGTGTTGAGTGAATCGGAATCATATATCCTACCATAAAGAGTAATAGAACCGGTCCACTTAACTTCCACTTCATCCGGGTAATCGCAAAGGTCACAAAACTTGCGAGAATAACCGTAAGAATCACGGATGTTGCGGTGATGAAGACACTGTTAAAGAAGTATTGACTGATATTACCGTCAAACCATACCCGCGCATAGTTTTCAAATAACCAATCTTCCGGTAAAGCAAAGGGTGAACGCCCGAAAATCTCTGAGTTTCCTTTCAATGAGAAGAAGAAGAGCCAGACGAGCGGATAAATTTGAAACACAGCATCAAGCCGAGGACCGCATACAGTAGCTCATGCCTAATTTTCTTGATGACGATTTGTTAGTGTCTGCCATATGTCTTAACTCCCTTCTTAATATTGAATATTGTCATTTTTTGATGCCGTTAATTTTTGAATCACAAAGGTTGTCGCTAGTGCGAGAATCAGTAAAGCAAAACCAATCGCACTGCCATAACCAAAGTTTTTAATACCAAAGGCTTGTTTGTACATATAGGAAGCAATTACTTCACTGGCACCGTTTGGTCCACCGCCGGTCATCACGTAAATTAAATCGAAGTATTTCAGTGATCCAACAATCGCTAACACGATCGTTGTTTTAATCACACCTGAAATAAGTGGGACTTTAATTTTATAAGCAATCTGAAGTGGCGTGGCCCCGTCAATTTCAGCCGCTTCAATAAGTGAGGCTGGAATCCCTTTTAAGGCCGCACTATAAATGATGATATAAAAGCCGGCATATTGCCACACAATCGCAATAAAGATCGCGATTAATACCGTCCCGCGTTCTGCGAGCCAAGCTGGAGGCGACTCGACACCAAGAGTCGTTAGTAAACTGTTTAACATCCCGTTATTCGGGTCATAAATTTTAATCCACAACTGCGCAATCGCAACCGATGATAATAACATCGGAATGAGGTAAATCTTTCTTAAAGTTTCTCGCCCTTTAATCTTCGCTGATAAGACTAAGGATACCGCAAGGTAGACAATGAGTGCCGCGGTTGAGAAGAAGGCAAGGAAAAATGAATTACGGGCACTATACCAAAACGTATCATCTGATAACAGTTCGATATAGTTATCAAGACCAATAAAGGTCATCGGTCCAACCCCGTTCCAATCCATTAAACCGTAATAGCCGGTTAGAAAGATAGGAATGTAGACAAGCCCTGCGAGTAGAATGAGTGATGGTAACACATATAAGGCAATGACTTTCTTATTGGACATCACTTTATCCATAGTAACAACTCCCTTCGTTTGTATCGGTTCTATTGATGTAAGTTGACGTTAGCAAATGAATGGATCGCTCATACGTCTAGAGTGTTTTTGTTTATCCTGATAATGTTTTATGTTTCATTTTTATTCTCTATTAATAACATCTTTTTAGTCGGATATAACGATTATCCGTCATTGGTGAATCACACAAGGGGCCGTATTTGCCCCTCGTGTCGTTCACTTAAACTTACGTTAATTATTGACTCTCTTATATCGCGCTTCATGATGTTTAACCTTTGAAGTGAGCGCTCATTTAATGACTTGTTATTCCGCCCGAAGGGCTTCTTCATGATTTTCGGCAAACTCTTCAGGTGTGACTTCACCCATGAAGAGCGCTTGGATCATGTTTAAGTGCACATCTGCCGCTGCAGCTGACATTTGCACATCAGCATACAAGGTTAAGTTAGACGCTTCGTTTAAGTCGTTTAAAATATCAATGTACATTTGTGGTAAGTCAAGTTCTGCCGTGTCAACCGCTGTTGCTGGAATCACGCCTGCGTTTTGAACGGACATTTCGCCCCAACGTTCAACGAAGTATTCAACAAATGCTTTCGCTTCGTCTTTCACATCTGAGTTTTCAGCTACGAATAGACCAACACCAGGACCACCGACGTAGCTATTAATATCACCTGCTCCACCTTCAACTGTTGGGAACTTGAAGTAGCCAATTGAATCTCTGAATGCTTGTGGGTTATCTTCATTTGTTGTCCATTCTGGTAAGTCCCACGTCGCCATTAAGTACATCGCGGCTTGTTCGTTAATGAAGTAACCCTTCGCTTCATCGTTACCTAAACCGTTCGTACCATTGATGAAGGCATCCATATCGACAAGGTTTTGAATTTCTTCAGCGGCTTGTACTAATGCCTCATCTGTAAAGCTAATGTCACCATTGATCGCATCAGTAATGACCGTTGGTCCACCAATACGGTCAGCTAGATACATGTACCACATAGAACCAGTCCAAGCATCACGGTTACCGAGTGTAATTGGGGTCACACCAGCGTCAGACAATGTAGAAATAGCTGTTTTCATTTCTTCTAACGTTGTTGGTACGTCGACACCGTGTTCTTCAAAGATCGCTTTGTTGTAATAAACAGGTGTAATGTTTAACTCAAGTGGTAAACCATATGTTGCGCCGTCTACCGCATAAGCTTCTGTCGTACCAGGAACAAAGGAATCTGAGATGATGTCTGTCAAATCAGCAAACATGTTGCCGCTTACATAAGGGTCTAAGAAACCGCCACCCCAAGTCATACCGACATCAGGTAAGTCATTACTTGAACCTAATACGCTTAACTTTTCTTTGTACTGTTCGTTACCTAAGATTTCCATCTCAACGGTCACGCCGGCGTTTTCTGCTTCAAACTCATCGACAATTGTTTGAACGATCATGTTGTGTTGTTTCGAGCTACCTTCTGGCCAGAGGTGCATAAAGTCAATCACAACCTCATCTCCACTAGACGCATCATTACTATCTGTCGCACCGCCATCTGATGCTTCATCGTCACCACCACACGCAACTAGTGCCAATACAGTGAATAAGAGTGCCACGAGCATTAAGAATTTTTTCTTCAACATCATTTTTTTACCCCCTAAGGAATTTGGTTTGTCTTACAGTTACTAATTTATCATGGGGTGTATCAATCCGTAAGGGAGTAAGTTATAGCGAAAAGTCCACTATTTTTAGAAAGCGTTTACATACTCTTCCGGTAAGCACCAGGTGTCGTCTCTTCAAATTCTCGGAACACTTTATTAAAGTATTTCGGTGTTTGATAGCCGACCGCTTCAGCGATTTCAGTCACGTTCATATCGGTCGTCAGAAGCAAGCGTTTGGCTTGTTGGACTCACGCGGGTTAAATACTCAACGAAAGATATTTTTAGTTCATCTTTAAATAGTGTACTTAAATAGCTTGGATTAAGATGCACAACACTGGCGACGACTTTTAATGTGAGTGCTTCACTGAAGTGCGTATCAATATAGTCCATCGCTTCTTTGATTGAACGACTAAACCGGTGTTTCTCCTCATTTAATCTGACAATCGATTCATCGACATAACTTTCAATCAGCGTTTGTTTCGCTTGTTTTTCTTGATCAATTAAGGCTTGGTCCACTGTTTGAATCAGTTCTTCTTTACTAACCGGTTTTACAATGTAGTTCACGACATTTAGTCTTAAAGCTTCTTTGGCGTAATTAAAGTCAGAGTAGGCACTGACGATAATGACCGCCGGTTCTTGTTGTTGCTGTTTTAGGGCTTGGATGAGTTCTAAACCGTTCATCTCGCGCATTTCAATATCAGTAATAAGTAAGTGGACCGGGTGACTCAGTATATAGCCTCTGCTTCTTTTGCTGTTTCAAAACAGACAAGCGTATGTGCCCCTTCAAAGTGACGTGTCAACGTCCGTTTAATCCCTTCCCGTGCCCGCGGCTCATCGTCAACAATAACCAAAGTTTTTTCTTCCATCTGTTTACTCCCCTTTATCACGATTATGTTTGATTGGTAAGGTAAACGTGATCGTCGTCCCTTTACCTTTAGTTGAGTGAATCGTTAAACTCCGAGCGGCTTCTTTGTTGTAATAAAGTTCTAACCGGTGTTTAATATTAGCTAACGCCATCCCGGCACCTTCTGTGTTTAAAGTAAAGCCATGTTTAAGGGATGCTTGTACTTCACGTAGTCGTACATCGGTCATCCCGAGTCCATTATCTTTCACCGCAATGACTAAATCATCGTTGATTTTAGTCATCGAGAGTGTCACGATTCCATCGGTTGCTTTTTCATTTAAACCATGCATGACCGCATTTTCAATAAACGGTTGAATCAATAACTTTGGTATATCTAGTGATAATAACGCCTCATCAATCTCCGTCTTAAAACGGAACCGGTCACCAAAGCGCATCTTCATCACCGTCATATAGTCAGTGAGGTGATTGACCTCCTGTTTAATACTGACCCATTCATCACCGTCTTTTTTAGCAATCGTATAGCGGAACAGATTCGACATACTCATCACCATATCCGCCAGTTCTTCCTCTCCTTTTTCATCAAGTGACCAATATAAGGCGTTTAAGGTATTGAATAAGAAGTGTGGTTGAATTTGAGCTTGTAGCGCTTTTAATTCGGTCTGACTTTTAACGAGTTCTTTTTCATAGACCATCTTAATTAAATAATTCGTTTCTTCTACAAGTTGGTTATAGGTGCTATTTAATTGATTGATTTCAATCGATGACACACTGCTTGGTGATTGCGACAACAAACCGACATGGGTTTTCTTCATCGCTTGAGTCAAGGTCATGATTGGTTTTGTGATATAGGTTGAAAGGCCAAATGAAAAGATAAAGAACACCATAACCCCGACCGTACCGCTCATTAGAATGATTGACAGTAGAAAAGACGTATCTTCGGTCAAGCGTTCAATCGGTGTTAACATCGTGACACTAAAGCCTGTCTCACCTGAGGTTTCCGTTTGAACGACATAATCATCTTGAAACGCCGCCTCGCCTTCTGTTTTAAGCAACTCATCTAATCCCTCTCGGTTAGACGTGCCTATAACTAAGTTATTCGGGGCTCTAACGACTGTGTAATGATTGTCCGCGGTGATGAGTGGTCTAAAATATGTGCGCATCATCCGGATGAGCATATAGCCTCCATTTTCAAATTGCCCATCAAGTAAACTGATTCGGCGCATAAATAAATAATAATTACTGTCCGTTGGGTCCTCACCGATAAACACAAGCTCCCCCTTAAGGTCATCGACCTCTCGTATCACGTCAATCGACACTTGTTCATCCAAATGTGGCCCATCAAGTGGAATAAGATTGACATAGTCTGGTGTGTAAATGTCCACCCGGTAAAAACCGTCGGCGTTTGCTTGAATCCGGCTCACCACACTAGACAGTCGTTGACGCTCTGTGAACGCTGGAAATCGTCCAGCCTTTTGGTCAAATAACACATCTTGAACAAAGTCATTGGTTAAGATTTGTTTACTGACTAAATTGATTTGTTCTATCAGACCGTCATATCGGGCCATTGTTTCTTTAGCCGTTTGGTCGATTTGCCTTTCAGCATTATCGGTTAAGGTATCGCTTACTTGTTTAAAAATGATGCCACCGACGATCAATAAGACAATCATCATTGCCAGCAAAAAGACCGCTAATAATTGATTGCGTAACGTGTTCCACTGTCTAAACCGTGACATTGTATCCCCCCTGTCTAATCTTTTCGATAAACCGCTTACATATAAAGACTTCTCTATCTTATCAGCGCATGCGTTGTTTGTCTATCCATTAAACTAACTCCCAAGGTTTACCTACTCGCCCTGTCTTTGTATAATAAAAGAACGAGGTGACAGCATGTTAAAAAAATATTATACCATTCAACCCTTTGGACAAACCGAGATTGAGATTCAAAAATCACGCTTTATCGCACACGCCAAGCGCTGCGAAACAGAAGCAGCAGCGAAAGACTTTATCGCCGAGATAAAAAAAGACCACCCACAAGCGAACCATAACTGTTCCGCTTACATGATCGGAGAACATGATCAGATTCAAAAAGCGATGGATGACGGAGAACCGTCAGGAACCGCCGGGGTGCCGATATTAGAAGTGATTAAAAAACGTGAACTTAAAGACACGTGTATTGTGGTGACGCGTTATTTTGGCGGGATCAAACTCGGCGCAGGTGGCCTGATCCGGGCTTACTCAACGAGTGCCAAAGAAGCGATTGACGCAGCCGGTGTCGTCTGTCGTAAACAAGTACAAAAATTAGATGTGACCATTGATTATCCGTTACTTGGTAAGTTAGAAAACGACGTAAGACAAACATCTTATATCTTAGAGTCGATTGATTATTTAGAACATGTAACCGTCCACTTAGCGGTTGAAACAGATGACGTTGAGACGTGTAAACAGTGGCTTGTTAACTTAACGAGTGACCAAGCCGAAATCATTGAAACAACAAAAGCCTATATTGACGTCCCTGTCTAGGGACCTCTATAGGCTTTTGTTGTTAGCGTCTTTTTCTTAAAAACGCGAACGTGGCGATAGTGATTACTGCCAATAAGCTGCCCAGACTATCTAAAAACACATCGCCAATATACGGCGTTCTGTTCGGGGTTAAGCTTTGGTGCCATTCATCAAACCCGGCATAGATAACCGACAACAAATAACTAAAAAGATAGATTAAGTGACGGTCCAGGTTTGTTGTCTTCTTAAACGCATAAATGAAAAGCAGTGTGAGCGTAAAGAAAACAAACACATGCGCCCCCTTACGGATGAAAAATTCAACAAAACTTTCAATCCCAAGGCTCGCGACACTTATCACGGAGTTGTGATAGGTAAAGGTGATGTTGTCAACAAACGGTTCAATCACTGCTAAGTCAAACCGTTCACTTAGCGCGGGTTTTAGATCTTGGCGTTCATACGGTGTGGCAGAAAATGAAAAAATGATGCCCATCCATATCACGGGCATGGACCAGATGAATAATTGCTTCATACGAATCTTACTATATTGAGTTGGCAAGCAGCCACCTACTTTCTTTGGATAATTTTAAGTACTTATAGTGCAGTGAGGGTGAGATATTTGCTATACTGGTAATATGACTTTTATTGGCGCATCATAATTTTATGCGCTACTACATATGTCGTTAGTTTAACATAACTGACTCACCTAAGGTGAGCGAAATAAAGGAGATGACAGAGAATGAGAAAATTAGCATGGCTCGTGTTAGTCACCGGGCTCATCTTATTCGGTGTTGGGGCGTTTCAATACGTGTCAACGATTCAAAAGGAACGACAAGCAACCAGTGAAGCGCATGAATTATTGGCTAAATCACGCGAAACACCGGTTGAAGACCGAGAAGTCTTACGCCAAACATTTAACCCAGAAACGGGTGAAACGGTTGGTTTACTTGGCATTGATAAAATAGGGGCATCGATTCCGATTGTGGAAGGCACTGACCCAGAAGAATTAGAAAAAGGCGTTGGTCACTACGCGTCAACGAAATATCCAGGCGACAATAGTCAGATTCTTTTTTCAGGGCACCGGGATACGGTCTTTACCCGTCTTGGTGAAGTGGAAGTCGGTGACATTATTTCCGTTGAGTTGCCTTACGGCACTTTTGAATATGAAATGGTCTCAAGTAAAATTGTTGATGCTGATGACCGAACGATTATAAATCCTCAACTGACCGAGGAAGAACTCGTGATTTCAACGTGTTATCCTTTTGGCTATGTTGGAAATGCACCTGACCGCTACATCATTTACGCCAAACCCGTTGAACAACAAGAGGAGTGAAAGCGATGAGAAAATTAGTTGTTATACTATGTATCAGTTTATTTAGTTTAATCGCGTGTTCAGAAGAGACGATTGAACCAAAAGATCCAAAAGATGACTTAAACGCATATGTTGAGGCGTGGGAAAGGTTAGATTTTAACGCGATGCAGTCACTTGTCTTAGCCAGTGACGATGCCAGCACCTTGACTGAACAATACGAAACAGCTTACGACGCACTCGGAACAACAGACGTTGCCGTCAGCATCACCGATGAACCACAGCTTGACCGCGATCCTGATCGTGATGAGTATGTCGTTGATACGAATGACTACACCTATACGTTAACCATAACCCAAAACACCCTTGTTGGTGACTATTCATTTGATACCGCTATCACATTAACCCCTGTTATTGAGACGATTGATGACACTGAACAAG
This sequence comes from Halolactibacillus sp. JCM 19043, assembly GCF_001310395.1. NCBI lineage: Bacteria > Bacillati > Bacillota > Bacilli > Caryophanales > Bacillaceae > Halolactibacillus > Halolactibacillus sp. JCM 19043. Next base: position 5,068 of record NZ_BAXD01000017.1, on the reverse strand, counting down.
TCACGCATTATCAGATCATTTGGGATAAAGGTTTAATTATTCCTCCACTTAAAGACGGTGGTGAGATTAAACAAATCGTCACCGAACCGATCCGCGGGAACATCTTTGACCGAAACGGTGAAGCATTAGCCGTAAACGGTGAAATGCGCGAAATTGGGGTTGATACCGGACGATTTGTCGACCGGGCGACAGAAATTGAGTTTATTAGTAAGGCGCTTGATATGACCGTTGACCAAATTGAACATACTTTATCACAGTCATGGGTTCAAGATGGCCTATTTATTCCACTGAAGCGCGTATCCGTGACAGAAGAAGAAAAACTAGCCCAACTCAATGAAATCCCGAGTGTATTATCAACGGCTAGTTATGGCCGAGTCTATCCTGAGGGTGAGACCATGAGTCATCTCGTTGGTTATGTTGGGACGGTCACCGCGGAAGACTTAGAAAATGATGAAGACGGGATTTATTCCGACGGTGATATGATAGGTAAACGCGGCATTGAATATATCTTTGAAGAACAACTCCGTGGCGAGGACGGGATTCGTCTCGTCGTTGATAATAACGGCAATCGCACTGGTATTGTTGAACAAGATCCTGTGGACGGTGAAGATATTCATTTAACGATTGACCGTAAAGTCCAATCCACTCTATTTAATCAATTTGTTGAGGGTGATGCAGGTCATGCGACGATAATCGACCCAAAAACGAGCGAAACATTAGCACTCGTCTCATATCCGTCATTTGACCCTACCTTATTTACTGAAGGGATGTCACAGGAAGTGTATGATGGGCTAAATAATGACCCACTGACACCACTCTTAAACAGATTTCAAAGTACGTACAGTCCCGGCTCTGTTTTTAAACCGGTCACAGCAATGATTGGTTTACACACCGGTAGCTTTACACCGACCGATACGTTAGACATTGATGGCTATACGTATAACCAACCGTCTTTCGGTAACTATGAAGTGAGACGCGTTTCACTAAGTGATGGACCGGTCGATTTACATGATGCGCTCGTCAGAAGTGATAATATTTATTTTGCCAGACAAGCGCTAAATATTGGTGCTGAGAACTTTTTAACAACAAGTCAGCTCTTCGGTTTTAACAATGATGCGTATACCTTTAGCTATCCGATTAGACAGAGTCAAGTTGCGAATGATGAGACTCTTTCAAATGATGTCTTACTGGCCGATACTGGTTACGGGCAAGGACAAGTGTTAGTGAGTAGTCATCATTTAGCGATGATGTATACGCCCCTGTTTCACAATGGGAATATGATGACACCTATCTTACTAAAAGGCGAAACTTCAGAGATTTTAACTGAACACGTCATCTCTGAAGCTGATGTGACTGCTTTAAGACAGGCATTATATGATGTGGTGCAAAACGGAACGGCAACGATTGCTAAGTCTGATACTGTCACTTTAAGTGGAAAGACAGGGACAGCTGAATTAAAACAATCGGCGTCCGATGAAAACAAACAAGAAAACGGATGGTTTGTCGGTTATGACGACGAGTCGCGTTATTTGATCACGATGATGATCGAAAGCGTTGAATCAAAAGGTGGTAGCCGCTATCCAGCCGAAAAAGTTAGACAAGCATTTGAAGCACTCGTCAATTAATAACAGAAAGCCTACCGGTTACTGGTAGCTTTCCCTCTTCATACATAGGTCATGAAATAACGCCTAGATACATTTATGAGTCAACAAGAGAAAAATAAGGAGGTGACAGAGATGCAACTATTAAAAACATTCTTTGGTCGACGAATTTTAAAAACAAGTGTAGCTGTTTTTATTACGGCCTTTATCTGTCAGTGGCTCAATATTCCGGCAGTCTTTGCGGTTATGACCGCGATTGTCACGATTGAACCGACGGTTCAAGACTCCATCCAAAAAGGCTTGGTTCGGTTTCCAGCTTCAGCCATTGGCTCTTTTTATGCGGCTAGCTTTTTTTATTTGTTTCATATTTCACCGCTGGCGTATGCCTTAGCAACACTATTTACGATTGTGACTTGTTATAAATTAAAATTATTTGATGGCTTACTTGTCGCCACCTTAACGTCTGTTGCGATGGTATATGTGATTGAAGGAAGCCCTGTTGATGCTTTTTTTGTTCGGTTACTCACCACAACGATTGGATTATCTGTCTCGACGCTCGTCAATTTTATCGTATTACCGCCTAATTACTTAAAACAAATCAATACAACGATGGATGATGTCTTAAAACTCGCGAGCGTTGACCTTGGTGTCTTTGCCAATAGTCTTCGCCATCATGAGCTAGACGATATCCAAGCCCAGTCAAAAAAAGTGTTCGATACCTTTCAAGAACGCTTGCTGAAAGTTGAATCACTTATACTTGACCAACAAAAAGAATCTCGCTATCATACACAGCTATATAAAAAGAAAGCCAACATTGATATTGAATTAAAACAACTACATATGGTCAAACGCATGCATTATCATATCGGGAATTTAACCATGCCCTTACACACTGAAGTCGAATGGGATGAACCGACACATCAAACGGTGACACAGATTGTTGATGAACTCAGTGCCGTATTACATGACCCTGATCACTTTGACCTTAATCAATTAGAACAACATTTAAAAACATTGAATCACACCTTCAGTCAAAGCGCTAAACGTGAAGTCACGCTTGTCGATTACTTACATGCTGAAACGGTCGTTTTATATGAGTTGATTCAGTTAACGGAACTCATGGTTTATTATTTCACTTTAGAAGAGTCAGAAGATGCCCTTAGCACATAGATTATGCTTATGCTGTTACTTATTGGCTTTATATTAAAATAAGCTAAAAAGGCAACCAAGAACAGTGAGAGATCTTGGTTGCCTTTTTTGTTGATATTGATTTGTTAGATACATGCTTGATCGAACTGAGGTCGTTCGTTTAAATATTTTCGTTAATCTCTGCTTCTTCCATTAATGACGTCACTTTTGCTTGGAAGGCTTGTTGGACTTTTGTTTGTTCAAGCTGGGCGACGATTTGTTCTTTCACGTCTTCTAGCGGTGGGACATCATCTGATTGTTCTTTTACTAAGTTGTAATACTCTTCAACTTCTTCATCTGTCACTGATTCAACTTCAATGGCGTCCTCAAGATATTGTTGTTGTAATAGTTGCGTTTGTAGTGACACTTTAAAACTTTCTTCTGTATAGGCTAATTGGTTTAACGCTTGTTGATAGGCTTCTTCTGTCTCAAATTGACTTTTTGTCTCTTCAAGTGCAGCAGCTACATCATCATCCGTAATGGTAATCCCTTGTTCTTTGGCATCTTGTTTGACAAGCGTGTTACTTTGCAAGGTTTGAAGGGTTTGTTCTTTTAACATATCTTTGTCAGAGGCATCTTGGTTATTTTGTAGTAAGTAACGTTTTGTATCAACGTACGCTGTATTATACGCGTCACCTAAAACTTCTTCACCATTCACTTCTAACACGACTTGATCATCGGCAACTGTTTCATCATCCGATACATCAAGGTCTAGCGCCGGTGTTTCTTCTGATGAATCATTTGACGTGTCCTCATTGTCAGTCGCTTCTTGATTCGGTTCTTCCTCTGGTGTCTCCTCTTCTGCGCTTTCATTGCCGCATGCCACGAGCACGGTTGTAGTAAGTAATAATCCTAAAAATAGTTGTAATGTCTTTTTCATCTGTTAAACCCATCCTTTTATAATGAATTGTGAGCACGACTCACGCTTTCTATGTGACCCATTACAACATAGTCTGAACACTCATTCAACCGTGTTCATGATAAATACACACTTTTTACATCGCCTTGTTACTTCATTGTCATTTCGCTAGTTCGTTTCACTGGCTAATACGTTCACTTTTATACTACTCTCGAGGTTATATAAAAACACCCTTTGAAGTCATCGCTCCAAAAGGTGTCCATAGCGTATATTTTATATATTTTGTTCAATCTCTGCCTGTTCATTGAGTTCTTCAATTTGAGCGAGAAACGCTTGTTGCATTTTACTTTGTTCAATTTGGGTGACAATTTGATCTCGCACTTCTTCAAGCGGAGGGGTGTCATCTAATTGTTCTTCTAGTAGACCATAAAATTCTGTAATCTCTTCTTCTGTGACAGCTTCTGTTTCAATAACCTGATCCATATACATTTGTTGAAGCAGTTGTTCTTCAAGTGACTGTTTAAAGCTTTCTTCTGTATACGCTAGTTGTGTTAACGCCGTTTCATATTCTTCATCTGATTCAAATTGTGCTTTTGTTTCATCTAATGCATCGGTTACATCTTGGTCTGTGACTTCAATGCCTCTTTCTTCGGCATCTTGTCTCAGCAACGTGTAGCTTTTAAGCGTTGTTAAGGTTTGTTCTTTAATCAGTTCTATATCACTGACATCTTGATTGTTTTGCATCATGTAGCGCTTCGTATTGAAATATGTGTCGTTATATGTCTCACCATTGACTTCTTCACCATTAATAACAAGAACGACAGTTGAAGCGTCTACTGTCTCCTCATCAGACACATTAACATCAAGTGGTTCGCGCTCTGTATCTTCTGTTGTATCGTCTGTTTCTTCAATAGGCGCATCTGATTCATCAGGTGCTGTATTTTCTTCTCCGTCTTCACTACACGCGACGAGGAGTAAACTAAATACCAGTAATCCTAAAAGTACACGTAACTGTTTCTTTAACATCTATTAACCATTCCTTTAAATAAATTTATGATGACTTTTCCACACATCACTTTGTCTATTAGAACACGTTTTCATCTGCTTTAGCAAGCGATTTACATAAGAAAAAGAACAAAAAAGAAAACGCACCGTTGTGTCAGTCCGTTTTCTAATAGATTTGAGTAGATTAGGCATGCATCGCTTTTAAAACCGTAATGTCTTGCCAATTTTGCGCAGAGATTAATTCAAGTGTGGTAAATTTATCGTTTTAGGGCGAGAAGACACCTTCCTCAAGTGCGTTAGCACTAGGTGGGGGATGAATCGCTTGTTTTGAATATTTTTGAAGTGACAAACATATATTCTGCATGGTATAATTAAAGCAATAACAGTGACCGACACAAAACAAAGAGAGGGTGAA
>NZ_BAXD01000016.1:0-62422 GCF_001310395.1 Halolactibacillus sp. JCM 19043 | reverse complement strand
TCGCTGTCTACGTTGTTAACCCCGCTTATACAAGTCAAATTGGAAAAATGAAATATATGAAACGGCTCGGTGTATCTATTCACGTAGCAGCCACTTATGTCATTGCCCGTCGGGCAATGGGCTTTAAAGAAATACTCCCACCGATGTTGTATTCACTTGTTCCAGAGCAGAAACAAGGTCTACATCATTGGGCGCAATGGGCGTATTTGACGCGTACCCTGTCTTTTGTCAGAACACACGTGTTCTACCAGACAGAACGATTCGACCAAAGTAAGTTGTGTTCCTTGGACACACTATTTCCCCAACAGGCTTTAACAGATGTTGAGAAAATAGGTTTACGGCGGTTGGAGAGTAGAAAAAACCATGCTTAGTTGAACGAGCATGGGTCACCTTTGTGGTGTCCTTATGGAATCCCCTTCCTCAAACATTCGTTAGAATGTTAGGTGGGGGTAGTTCAATGAACCATACCAACTGCCTTTCACAGTGAAAATACTTCTTTTTCTAATGGGATAATGTTATACTAAACGAAGCAACAGAAAGGATGGTTGAACGATGGAACAACAAGTACAAACAGTATTAAATAAATTACGCCCTCTCCTTTTACGTGATGGTGGTGACGTTGAACTGATTGGTGTTGAGGACGGTATCGTCCGTTTAAAATTATTGGGTGCTTGTTATAACTGCCCGAGTTCAACAGTGACATTAAAAGCAGGCATTGAACAAGCTTTAATCGCACAAGTACCTGGTGTGAAAGGCATTGAACAAGTATTTGAATAATCAGCAATAAGGCTACCTCCCGGGTAGCCTTTTATATTGATGACACAAACGATAAAACATTAGTGACTATAAAAAAACCTCTCAAGGAGTCCATTGACTACAAATGAGAGGTTTTCTGTTAGTAACCATCAACAACGTCAATCCCATGATTAACTGGTTGTAAAATGAGCCATTCGTGTTCTGGCATAGCTTCACGCCACTCCTGAAGCTGTTTTTTCGCCATGGCTTCATCAACTAATACCATTAATGTAGGTCCTGCCCCACTAATGTACACACCATAGGCATGGTGACCGACTAATGCTTTCACAGCTTCATAATGAGGAATCAATGCCTTTCGGTGCGGCTCATGGAAATGATCCTGGTTCATCATTTGTCCAAGGAGCGCCCAATCTTCTTTAACAAGCGCAGCTGTCGAGACATTCGCCACACTACTTGCACGCACGGCATCGCTATAACTAAACGTGTCTGGCAGAACCGCCCTCGCATCCTTTGTTTTTAATTCAAAGTCTGGTATGACCGCAACAAAGCTGACATGTGACACATCCACTTTGACATATTGAACGATGTCTTCATAATGTCCGATGACCGCCCCACCAAGAATAGCTGGCGCAACATTATCCGGGTGCCTTCAATTTCTGTTGCAATTTGCACCTTATCATGGTCACTCAAGTGTAAATCCAACAATAAATTCGCCAGTTCAATGCCACAGGCAATCGCCGTTGCACTACTACCTAATCCACGCGCAAGCGGAATATCACTAAACAGTTCCACATGACATGCCGGTAAGGCACCTTTATCATAGCGGTCAGCTACTTGTTTGGCTATTTTGTAAATATAGTTATCTTTCCCTTTCGGAATATCATGTAAGTGCTTGGAGTGGGATACAAATGCCCACTCATCCGATGCACTTACTTTAATAAATAAATATAAATCTAATGCTACGCCAATCGAATCAAATCCTGCGCCTAAATTAGCTGTTGTCGCCGGTACTTTGATTCGCCAACTCATGCGTGTTCACGACCAAGAATAGCTTTCACAACAGCCGCTTCATCGTTTTCAAGTACCATTGATGAAATATCACTATATTCAATCGCTGTGTTTGGATCTTTTAGTCCATTACCCGTTAAGACACACACAACTTGACTACCTGGTTCTACTTGGTTATTCTCCAACGCTTTAAATAGACCAGCGACAGATGAGTTAGAAGCAGGTTCAGCAAAGATACCTTCGTTCTTCGCCATCCACTGATACGCTTCAATCATTTGTTCGTCCGTGATCTCATCAATGACCCCATTGGACTCATCTCGCGCATTGACTGCTTGCTTCCAGCTTGCAGGGTTACCAATTCGGATGGCTGTTCCTATTGTTTCAGGATTTTCAAATACTCGGTCGTGGACAATCGCGGCTGCTCCGCTTGCTTCATAGCCCATCATCTTTGGTAGACCGGTTTGTTTTTTCTCATTATATTCTTTGAAGCCTTTCCAGTACGCTGTAATGTTACCTGCGTTACCTACTGGAATGAAAAGATAGTCTGGCGCTTTTCCAAGTGCATCACATACTTCAAAGGCCGCGGTCTTTTGCCCTTCAATTCGGTAAGGATTAACAGAGTTCACGAGGGTAATATCATCACGATCACCTAATTTACGTACGATTCTAAGCGCATCATCAAAGTTACCTTTAATCGAATAAATCTCAGCGCCATACATAACCGCTTGTGCCATTTTACCTTGAGCAATCTTTCCTTCAGGAATAACGATAATTGAACGCAACCCAGCCTTGGCGGCATAAGCAGATGCTGCTGCTGACGTGTTCCCTGTTGACGCACAGATGACTGTATGTGAGCCGTCTTCAATCGCTTTAGCCATCGCCATCACCATCCCACGGTCTTTAAATGACCCTGTTGGGTTGGCTCCTTCAATCTTTGCATAGGCTTCAACACCATATTTTTTTGATAAGTTGTCTAATTTGACTAATGGCGTATTGCCTTCGTTTAGAGTTAACATCGGTGTTTTATCATTGACAGGTAATAAATCCTTATATTCTTGTAATAATCCTTGCCACGCCATGTTCTATTCCTCCCCATCGACTCGATAATGACTAATAATGCGGTCGACTACAGTTATTTTTTCTAGAGCTTGTAAACTTTTTTTCAAGTTGTGCCTTATTAATTTTGTGTGTAATCATGACAATTTCTGCTTTTTGATCTGTTTCGATTGGTAATTGTAAGATTTTTTGGAAGCTGACATGATGATCCGTGAAAATATTCGTGATTTCTTGAAAAGCTCCCGCCTGGTCTTCTACTTCTAAGCGAATAAAATGTTTCGAATATTTTTCTTCAGACGCTTTAATTTGTCGTTTGAATTGTGGCTCTTGATAAGCATTCCCACTAATACCTAGACGAATATTACGAATGATTTCCATTAAGTCTGATACAACCGCTGTAGCCGTCGGCAAACTACCAGCACCAGGACCATAAAACATCGTCTCACCTACCGCATCACCGTAAACATAAACCGCATTAAATTCATTTTTGACATTCGCTAGCGGGTGGTCTTTTGGCAAGAGCGTTGGTTCTACCATCACTTCTACTTTTTGGTCATGCATAGCCGCAATACCAATCAACTTAATCGTATAGCCTAAGCTATGCGCAAAATTGATATCATCCTGAGTAACTGCCGTAATACCTTTTACTTCTACATCATCAAGATTCACTTCCATCTTAAATGCTAAGTTTGCGAGTAACGTCATTTTACGAGCAGCGTCTAAACCCTCGACATCAGATGTTGGGTCAGCTTCCGCAAAACCTAATCGTTGCGCTTCTTTTAACACATCATCAAAAGGTAGTCCTTCATCTGTCATCTTGGTCATAATAAAGTTCGTCGTACCATTGACAATGCCCATCACTTTTTCAATGTGATCACTTGCTAACCCGTCCACAAGTGTTCTTACGATTGGAATCCCTCCAGCAATACTGGCATCAAATAAAATATCACAGTGATTCTCACGTGCCAGTTGTAATAATTCCCGCCCGTGTAAGGCCATTAAGTCTTTATTGGCGGTGACGATATGTTTTTTATTCTTTAGTGCCTCTTCTAATAATTCTTTCGTACCATTCACACCACCCATGACTTCAACAATAACATCGATATCATCGTCTTGTACAAGTTCATCAGGTTGATCTGTCAACCACTTACGGTCAATGATTACATCTCGCTCTTTATTTACATCATTCACCAAAATTTTACTAATCTCTACTTCGCACCCTAACTTATGTATGATGCGTTCCTTATGATCAGCCAAAACACGGACGACACCCGTACCTACAGTACCCAGTCCGCATAAGCCTACTTTTATCTTATCCATTTAATTGCCCCCTTTGATTTATTGTATTCTCTAAGTGTACATTTGTTTATTTATAGTGGACATTATACCGTGTGAGCCACTGAACTTCAAGTGTTAAATTCACATAAATTTCAGAAAATAAAAACTAACGAAAAATTTAAAAAATACGAACTAGTGATAGTGTATCATATTTTTCTGACTTTTTGCCGTTTAATTCTAATTTATTTAGGGTATACTTATTAAGTACTTTAAAAAGATTGGATGGGATATTATGGATAAAAATAACTTACAAACAGCTTTAGAAACAAAAGCACGTGAGTGGCTGATTGAGCGCGGGGTCGAACTTAACGATATCGCTGAACTTGTTTATTACTTGCAATCGCCTTACCACGATGAGTGACAATGGATAAATGTTTAGAAAACGTCGATGCCGTCTTAGGTAAACGCGAAGTCCAAAACGCGATTATTACCGGTATTCAACTTGATATTCTCGCAGAAGAAAAAAAGCTTACTGAGCCATTACAAGAAACCATCATTACCGATGAAGGACTTTACGGTGTTGATGAAATCATCGCGCTCTCAATCGTAAACGTTTATGGGTCAATTGGCTTAACTAACTTCGGTTATATCGACAAACAAAAACCCGGCATTTTAAAAGAGTTAAACGATAAATCCGGTGATAAATGTCACACGTTCTTAGATGATATTGTCGGTGCGATTGCGGCCGCGGCATCAAGTCGTCTTGCTCACGGTAAAAACGAGAAAGAACTTGACTAATACAAAAAAGCGTTCCTAATTAAGGAGCGCTTTTTTCATATGCTTCATCAGTCTTTATTGCTTCTTTTACTCAAAACTTGTCCATTAATTATCAATCTTTTGTACAATAAAATAGGCACAACCAAAATTACAATACTCCAACAAATAATCATTAATGGTACTTGCTCTTGTATCGAACGTTGATTTATTGTTTTGATCATCATAAAAGCCTTTTAAACGTAGTTGATCATATCCCCAATCGCCAACGATGAAATCATATTTCCCTAAAATATCACTGTATCTCGCTTTAAAAGCTTCTTCGTTAAAGCCATCACGGTAATCTTCAACGACATCGTAATTTTTCCCATCTACTTGAAACATACTAAACCCTCACTTTATGTCACTCCACTTTTTCTCATTCTATCATAAACTTATTGAGTGAGTCATCCTGTTTTCTAGAATCCCTCAAATGAATGTTAGAAAAAACAGCAGGGATCATGAGAGATCCCTGCTGTTTGTGATTGAGTTATCGATTTTGACGGGCTACTTTTACTGCGTAACCAACACTGACAAGGAAGCCGCCCCATATAATAACCATACCTAACGTCATCATAATAATTGCTGACAAGCTCATATTAGACATCCTCCTTTGGCCATTTTTTTAACGTAAATAGAATACCGATAATTATTACGGCTAAAGCAATTGCCCAACCATATGTGATCAGGAACATTGTTGGATAGCCTTCATAGTTCTCGGCAAAGTCTGTTCTAAAGTTTTGAATCATCATAAACCCTAAAACAACCGGTGTAATGACCGATAGTGAGAAAGACCACCAAGCGCCAATTTTAATATCAGAGACGTTATTAGCATGATCTTTTAATGGTTTAAGCTGACGTAAGAACCAAACGACAACGACGACTTCTACGAGACCAACAAGCGCGACACCGTAGTTGTTAATAAAGTAATCCACAGTATCCAGTAGGAATAAACCACCTTGATTAGCATAGGCAAATGATACAAGGCTGAGAGGCCAACACCGACAGAAACAGCTGTATGACGTTTGATACTAAATTTCTCTTGCAGCGCGGCGATATATGTCTCAGAAATAGAGACCATCGATGACAGACCCGCTAACACTAGTGAACCAAAGAATAACACACCAAAGAATGAAGAAGCTGGCATTTGACTAATAATTCTTGGGAAAACCATGAAAGCAAGTCCAATGCCGCCCTCAACAACTTCTGATACGGGCTGACCTTGTTGTGCTGCCATAAAACCAAGCGCTGAGAAAACACCGATTCCTGCTAAAAGCTCAAAACTTGAATTGGCAAACCCTGTAATAAAGGCATTATTCGTAATATCCGAGTCTTTTGGTAGATAAGATGAAAATGTAATCATAATCGCAAAAGCAATCGACAAACTATAGAAAATTTGACCATAAGCCGCAATCCATACCGATCCATCAAAGATCGTATCCCAGTTCGGTTCAAAGAACGTGTTTAGTCCTTCGGCCGCACCAGGTAAGGTCACCGCACGAATAACAATTAAGAAGAAACTCACCATTAATAAGGGAATAAAGATTTTATTCGCGACTTCAATCCCTTTTTTAACCCCGCGATAAAGTATCGCAAAAACAACGGTCCAAATAAGTAATAGCGGAATCACAACATTCGGTACAAATGAACCGAACTCTCCCGGTTCTGAAATGGATAAGAAGTCATTTAAGAAGAAACTTTGAGGGTCTGCCCCCCATGCTTCTGTAAATGAAAAGTAAGTAAACATAAGAGCCCAAGCGACAATAATCGGATAGTACGTATTAATAACAAAAGAAATACCGACTTGCCACCAACCAATCCATTCTGCCTTCTTATTAAACTTTTTAAAGGCACGTGGTGCCGAACTACGATATTTATGTCCAATTGTGTATTCCATAATGAGCAGCGGAATACCGGCTGTTAGTAAGGCGAATAAGTACGGGATGAAGAATGCCCCACCCCCGTTTGAGTAAGCTGTTGCGGGAAAGCGCCAAATATTCCCGAGACCAATTGCCGACCCCATCGCCGCCAGGAGAAAACCTAAGCGCGTTCCCCATTGTGAACGTTTTTCCATTTTAATTACTTCCCTTCTCTTTATGAATAAAATGAATTTTCTGATTATTATAAGCTAAATGAAAATATAGTACAACCTAAGAAAACGATTCGATTTTATTCTTGTAATATTTATTTTTTTCTGACATTTTAAAATTATAGCGATTCCAACGCTACATGTCAAAGGTTTTTTCGACAATTGTCCAATGTTGTCGTTTACATTTAAAAAAGACTAAAATAATAACCAGTCAGCTATCAGACTTTTCCAAATAGCTGGCTGGTTATTTTATAGATAGTTATTTGTTATGTTTCATCCAATACATAATGACAACAACAAGACTCACCACAATTAAACTCACCACGAGTGATAACCAAATCATTTGCGTCATCGCAAAAACCGTGTAACCAACGATTGAACTAAACCCACCAATAAAGGCATACGGCAATTGCGTTAATACGTGATCGATATGATTAGCACCAGCACCTGTTGATGATAGAATGGTCGTGTCTGAAATCGGTGAACAGTGATCACCAAATACAGAGCCCGCAAGTACCGCCGACATGGCTGGTAATACAAGATTTGTATCTACTGTCATCGCAATCTGTGCCGCGATCGGCAACATAATACCAAAAGTTCCCCAACTCGTCCCAGTTGAGAGGCCATAAAGCCAGCAAACACAAAAATGATGAGTGGTAGATAATGAATATCAAATGACATCGCTTCTACTACATCAGCTAAATACTTCCCTGTTTCAAGGGTACCGATAATATCACCAATCATCCAAGCAAGGACAAGAATATATATCGCCGGTAACATCGATTGAATCCCTTGTTTTAATACTTCTAGACCATTTGCTTTTGGATGGGATTGCGCTGCGAATAATAGAAAGCCAACAATCACACTCATGAGTCCGCCTAAAAAGAGCGATAAGTTAACGTTTGTTGAGGCAAAGATATCTAATAATGACGCCCCTGCTCCCACTTCTCTCCAGCCAGTGTACACCATTAAACCCACTGTTGTTAAAACAAGGGTCACGATCGGAATAATTAAGTGATACATTCTTCCTTCGTCATGCGGTTCAACATCTTCGGTTAACTCACCCGCAATATCTCCGCGTTCTGGGTCAAATAATTGTTGGTCTTTCATGGCGCGTTTTTCATGCACACGCATCGCCCCGACGTTTAAGTTAAAAGCCGCTACCATAAACACTAAAAGAAGCGAACTAAACGCGTACATGTTGAGTGGAATCATTCGGATGAATCCTTCAAAAGCGCCGTAATCAGTGAAGGATGTACTCGCGAAGATCCCTCCCATTGTACCAATGATATAGGCCCCCCAACTTGAAATCGGTGAGATGACTGTAATCGGTGCTGACGTTGAGTCAATGATATAAGCAAGCTTAGCGCGCGAGACGTGATAACGGTCCGTCACAGGTCTTGCGACTTGACCAACAGCTAACGCATTGAAATAATCATCAATAAAGATAATCACCCCTAAAAAGGCGGCCATTAATTGAGACCCTCGACGTGTTTTCACATGTTTTGTCGCATAACGACCAAACGCACGACTACCGCCAGTGGCTGTTAAAATGGCCGTTAAAATACCAAGTAAAAATAAGAAGGCCAATAAATAAATACTTCCTAAGTCTAAGCCATCTTCATTTGTATAAAAGATATTTAAAAAGACCGTCCAAACTTCTACAACAGTGTCGACAATATTAAAGTCTTGAAGCATAAAAGCTCCAACAATAATACCTGTTCCTAATGATAAATAAATCTTCCTCGTACTCATCACAAGCACAAGCATTAATACCGCTGGTATTAACGAATAAATTGTTCCTTCCATAACTTCCTCCTAAGATTTTATACACTTATCTACTGTTATAAAAAACCAAAAAAGCAGCAGAAAATAGATCATAACCTATTTCTGCTGCTGACATTAAAGTTAGCGCTTATGTTATCATCCGGTCGATCAACAGCCCATCACGCAAAAGACATGACAGTATAACACTTTTTCAGTCTTATACCAGCAAGTAACAGTTGTCAGCCATTACTCACTTCGGCAACTTAACCCTTTCTACTCCCTTCAAAGCTGACAGCTCAGGAAATATACTGATTTTAAATTGCGCCTCTATCTCATCGATCTGATAAGGTATATTATTTTTTCCTTTCATATCTTAACAAGAAATACGCACCAATGCAAGTATTCATTTACTTTACTCCGCCCCATCCAACATACCAGGATAATAATACATATCGGGTACATCACCAATAAATCCACCACTCCCAAGCGGTATGACTTGTTTTAACGTTGCTTTCCTAGAAGCAAATGGCACCAAGGTACGAATCTCAACGGTTAAATGCACAACCGGTTCAATATGCATACTGTTGATCTGTAAGGGGGTTAATTTCGTTTCAAGTTCCGCATTCACAAAACCTGTCACTTCAAGTTCTATCGGGATTTTTGGTCCGAGATTTTGAAATAACGGCAAATCTAACGCCTGACCTAGAGGAATCGTAAACACTGTTTCATCTTTTCTTTGGTCCAAATCACTAAATGTTTGTTCACGTCGTTGATCTGTCATTAAAATGTCTGATTGATTTAGAATAATGCCTTGTTCTAAATATTTCAAGTACAGATCAACCCGTTCATACATATGGCTTTTTAATTGGTTTTCTAATTGAAGATTAATGTTGTAACTAACAACGCGGCCTGTTTGATCGTATTGAAATTCAAGTAAGTCATCTGAGGATAAATCTTCGTAAATCGTATGGTGAACAGCTAAACTCATCGCTTCATTTACATATTGCGTAATTTTCGTTTCGGCAATATCTAATATTAGTGGGCGTAATTTGTAGTTAATATAAATTAAGGAGATAAGCGTGACAATGATGAATAATATACACGTAAATAAAAAAGACCGGTACCATCTTTTATATTTAAAATACATAAAAACCCCCTCCTAACATGAGTCTATGTTAAGAAAAGGGGATCATGACATTTTATAGCCTGTAACGGTCACATTATTTTCTGTCGCTAAATCTAAGTCATAAGGCGTCACGACTTGATTGTTTTCACTAAAGACGCGGACAACAGGGCGGTTGTATAATTTATGATTTTGTCTGACAACAATGGCGCGGCGATTGTCACTTAACTCAATCGTTACACCGTTTGGATAAACGGCAATCGTGTCTCTAAATAAGCGCACCATTTCCGGTTCAAATAGCGTCCCGCTTCCTGCAAACAAGATATCGAGTCCTTCTTGTGGTAACATCGCATCACGATAAACACGGTGACTCGTCACGGCATCAAATACATCCGCAACACCAAGAACTTTACCAAACAAATGAATCTCATCACCAACAAGACCACGCGGGTAACCTGAGCCGTCCATTCGTTCATGGTGCTGATAAGCACAATGTGCCACAAGTAACGGTAAATCTGATGATGAACGTAAAAATTCAAATCCTAGCTCGGGGTGTGTTTTAATTAAATCGAACTCAAAATCATTTAATTTACCGGCTTTTTTCAAGATTTCTTCTGGTAAAAACACTTTCCCTACGTCGTGAAGCATGGCGCCAAGACCGAGCTGACGTATTTGTTTTTGCGTCATCTTCATCTCACTCGCCAGCGCCACAGCATACATCGTCACGTTGACCGAGTGTGAAAATAAATAATCATCACTAATAAAGATATCTGACATAATCGATAACACTTCTTGGTCACGTTGAATTTGCGTAATGATTGTATCGACTAATTCGGTCATATTTTCATTGACTTTACTAAATAAAAACCCTTTATCTTTAAAGCCATTATTCTTAAATGAATTAAAGACCGATTTCACCGTTTGCATCGATTCAATTTTCACTTCTTCTGATACAGGTGAGTGGATAATAATATCATCTGAGATAGCATCTTTCACATAGACAAAGGTGACACCTAAGTGTAACAAGCGGTTAATCATCGCTTTCGTTAATTTAATATCTTTTTGAATGAGGACTTGTCCCCGATCATTGTAAATCGGTTTCGCTAATTCACTGCCTTCCTCTAAGCTCTTTGCTGCAATTAATCTCATGTCTTTTCCCAACTTTTTCGTCTATAGTCTTTCTCTAAGAAAATCCTAACAGAAAACGCGACTTTTTTCTACCCATTTCACAGACATTATAGACAACTTTACGCGGTTTCGAGTGATATTTTTAACAAATCGCGCATGAATTCGGGCATAAAATACGTTTTTTTGCTGGCATGCGCGATATTTGGTGCCAAATGACCGAAAGTAAACATATCTGCGGTTGCTAACGTGTAGGTTTCATTAGGGTCAAGAAGCTTTTGATTGATGCTAATACTTCTAATGAGTGGTTCATGACAATCTACTTCTTTTAATTCAATTTCTAAACCATCATAAACTAACACTCCCATCACTTTCCCCCTAAAACCATAACCGACAACAGGATAATGAATATAACGATCCGTTAACCCTTCCCGAATGACTTCTTGAAGTTCACGACCAGTCATTTCAACAACCGCTGGATTAATCGGATGTGGACAAATACGGTGGAGATCGTGTAGCGTAACGTCCCCTTTCGGTAACGACTCGAGAATAATTCCCGCATTTAACATCGCAATATCTGCCCCGGTCCATGATTTTAAAGTCTCTGTCAGTGATTGAATGATTGGCGTTTCTTTAAACCAATCCACTTCTAACGGTGCTGGTAATGTACACACGACATCACTCATAGTACGAC
The DNA here is from genome assembly GCF_001310395.1 of Halolactibacillus sp. JCM 19043. Classification (NCBI taxonomy): domain Bacteria; kingdom Bacillati; phylum Bacillota; class Bacilli; order Caryophanales; family Bacillaceae; genus Halolactibacillus; species Halolactibacillus sp. JCM 19043. Next base: position 50,713 of record NZ_BAXD01000016.1, on the reverse strand, counting down.
TCGCTTGCTCCCCTAATGTATCAAGTAGCGTTTCTGTCGCTGGATCTGCCTTTAATGTGTCGATAGATAGTGCATATGCCGTCTTTTCTATGACAGCTCGCTTGTCAGTGTCATACGTGAGGCTGGCTTGTCCGACATAATGACCAAATTTACCGACAGCACTTAAGATACTGTTATTGATGTGTTTACCCTCTTTAAATAAATGATGGGTATGGCCGCCAATAATGAGATCGACTTCATCAAAGTATTTTGCGATCAATTCATCTTGGTCCACGCCTAAATGAGACAAGACGATAATGCTGTCAACCTGGGGTGTTAGTTCTGTCAGTGTAAGTTTTAACTGTTTTAAAGGATCTAGCGCATCCCAACCCATTGGGTGATAAAAATGATTAAATGGGGCTGTTAAACCGACGATGCCTACTTTAAAATTTGGTGTAACGTCTTTAATCACGTAGCGCTTTAACCAAGCAGGATTATCGCCATCTTGGCTCACAACGTTCGCACACACAACGGAAAAGTTAGCGTCGTCATACAGATGATAAAACTCATCACGATCAAGGGTAATGCCTTCATTGTTACCAAAGGTCACGACATCATATTTGGCTTCATTTAATAATGTGACATTACTCAGTCCTTTAGATGCTTCTGAAATTGGCTGCACCCGGTCTAAATGGTCGCCATTATCGAGAATTAAGTAGGGTTCTTGTTTTCTTTTATGTTGGTGTATTTTCTCTTTTAAGAAGTGGACAATTTTAGGCCAGTTTTCAAAATGACTATGTAAGTCACTCGTATAATATATATGTAATGTTTCCTTCATGTTTAAACCATCCCTCACATTCGGTACTTCTATCTTTTGTCGAGTCGTTACTCACGTCATTTATATTTTTATGCATCTCTATTCATAGTATACAAAAAAACCTATCTCGTCCAATAGTTGAGATAGGGTTTCTCTAGTTAAATATTAAACATCCGAGTAATCGCTGCTTTGGCATCTTGTCTTTTGGCATCGTCTACTTTGATCACATTTATTGGATCATTTTTTATCAGTTGTTCGAGTGCCCACGCTAAATGTGGTAAATCAATCCGATTCATCGTCACACAAGCACACATGTGCGGATTTAGTGAACGAATATCTTTATCTGGATGATGCGCCTTTAAACGATTGACTAAATTCATCTCGGTACCAACCGCAAACTTACTACCTGACGGGCTCTGTTCAATCGTCTCGATGATGTATTTTGTTGAACCAGCATAATCAGAGGCTTGAACAACGTCGTAATGACATTCCGGATGAACAATGACCTGAACGTCTGGCTCATCTTTTCGTAAAGTATTCATTTGTTCAACAGTAAAGTGTTGGTGCACAGAACAGTGACCTTGCCATAAAATTAATTGAATCTGTTCGTCTGCACTCGTTTGATTTAACGTTTCTTTAATCGGATCCCACACCGCCATCTGGTCTAACGCCATACCTAAGTCAACGGCCGTATTTCTGCCTAAATGCTGATCAGGTAAAAATAAGATTCTTTTGCCTTGTCCTAGTGCCCATGTCATTACTTTTTTTGCATTTGAAGATGTGACCGTTGCCCCGCCGTGCTTACCGACAAAGGCCTTGATCGCCGCTGAGGAATTCACATAGGTGACCGGCAACAGTTCCTCGCCAAACCGCTCGGTTAAAATGTCCCAACACATTTCTGTTTGACGTTCTGTCGCCATATCAGCCATTGAACATCCAGCGCGCATATCCGGTAAGATAACGCGTTGATGGGGACGAGCCAATAAATCAGCTGTCTCTGCCATAAAGTGCACACCACAAAAGACAATATATTTGGCGGTTTTTTCTTTTGAATAAAGCGCCAATTGTAAGGAATCACCGGTCGCATCAGCGAACTGAATCACCTCATCACGTTGATAATGGTGACCGGGGATAAATAAGTCTTCACCTAGCTCTTTTTTTATTTCGATAATCTGTCGTTTAAGTTCCGCTTCTGTTGCCTGTAAAAACCGTTCAGGTATCGTTGTTTGTTTAAATAAATTTAACACTTAGCTTTCCCCCTTGATGAGTAAACTGATATCTAATGCCTCAGTGGAGTGGGTTAACGCCCCCATTGAAATAAAATCAACCCCACAGTCTCGGTATGTAGCGATATTATCTAATGTAATATTACCCGACGCTTCTGTCACAATCGTCGATGGGACATCCTTAATCCAAGTTGAAATGACGTCTGGCGAGAGATTATCAAACATTATTACATCAACACCTACCTCAATCGCTTCTCGTAACTGTTCCCGTGTTTCAATTTCGACTTCAATTTTAGTTAAGTGGGAGATCACCTGACGACTACGTTTAACCGCTTCTGTGATTGAATCAAAACAAGCTAAATGATTCTCTTTCAACATGACCGCATCATACAGGGCATAACGGTGATTATAGCCACCACCACACGTGACCGCATACTTTTCTAACATTCTTAACCCTGGCGTTGTTTTTCGCGTATCGACAAGCTTGACAGGCGCATCACCTAATTTTGATACGGCCTTCGCTGTCATCGTGGCAATCCCACTCAGATGTTGAATCAAATTTAAAATCACTCGTTCTGTTTTTAACAAGAGCCGATAAGAAGCAACGACGCTACAAATCACCTCTCCCGTTTGACATCGATCACCATCTTTTTTGTACCAAGTGATTTGAACAGGCTCATGAAATAATTGATAACTTGTTTCTATCACTTCAAGCCCGCAAAAGATACCTGAAGCTTTGACGAAGAACGTCGCGTAACCTCGCTTATCTTCGGGAATCATGCGACTTGAAACATCATCATGACCGATATCTTCATTAAAAAACTGTTTTAACTGATCTTCTAGTAATAAAGGATTCACTGTCTCACCGCCTGTTTCTCTTTGTTTGTAAGTTTATGAGCACCGATGGATTCTTTACGATTTAACGCTGCCTGTAAGACAAGTTGACTGACGAGCAACATATTTTCTGATGTGTAACGCTCCAATGTTTTAGTTGGGTGATCGATTGCGCCACGTGTGGTTATCGGTAACGCACGAAGTTCTTTTTCAAACTGCTTTAAAGCTGTTTGGCTTCTTACGACACCTAAATAGGTTTCGTTCGCTTGTTTTAGTGCCTCGATTGACATATCTAGCGGTTGAACCTTCATTGGTAGGTCCTCAAGCACATATGTACCTGGTGACATCGGTGGTTTATTTCTTAATACATCCGCTAAGTCCTTCCCAAAGACAAGCGCTTCTAGTAGTGAATTACTTGCCAAACGATTGGCCCCGTGTACACCAGTGGCGGCAACTTCACCAATCGCGTATAAATGAGGAACAGTTGTTTCATGTTGTTCATTAACCGCCAGTCCTCCCATCGTAAAATGGGCTCCTGGTTGAACTGGAATCAAGCCTTGCTTTATATCGATGCTATTTTCATGCAGTAAGTCGGTGATTTGCGGAAAGCGCCGCTGAAAGCCTTTAACCGACCGAATATCTAAATACGTTGCTTCGCCTTGTTGGTTTCGGGTGTATAGCACTTGACTTACCACATCACGCGGCGCTAAATCTTTTAACGGATGATCAGCATGATGTATTCACCTCGGCCGTTCACTAACCTCGCCCCTTCCCCGCGAACCGCTTCTGAGATTAAAAATCGTTGCTGGTGTCCAATCGCCAAGGTCGGATGAAACTGAATAAACTCCAAATCTTTAACGGCGGCACCCGCTCGGTAGCCAATCGCAATCCCGTCACCTGTCATGAGTGGATCATTCGAATGGTGTTGAAAAATCCCGGCATACCCTCCGGTCGCAAGGACCACCGCATCAGCAAAGTAGTCCTGCCGTTCTAAGGAATGATTCACTGTTCTAACCCCGACACAACGCCCCTCTTGCTTTAATAGATCCACCGCTGTTGTTTGTTCAATGATTGTCACTTTATCTTGTAATAATTGATGATAGTGACAAGTAAGCCGTTTACCTGTTTGGTCACCACCCGCATGCAAAATGCGTCGATGTTGATGCGCCCCTTCTTTTCCTAAGATAAATTGGCCAACGACTTGATCAAATATAAATCCCGATTGGATTAAAGACTGCATCACATTCGGCGCATTTTTTATGAGTTTTTCTACTTGTGCAACATCATTTAAAAAACTCCCAGCCATCAATGTGTCATGTATATGGCTATCTAAATGATCGTGTTGACCCATTACACAAGCAATCCCACCTTGTGCTTTGACCGTGTTACCTGTTTGTTTATCGCCTTTTGACAGCATAATGACATCATAGTCATTTAATAAATTGTACGCGAGTTGACAGGCACTTAGGCCCGTCCCAATGATGATGAGTTGTTTACGTTTCATAGTCACCCTTCTTTATAGTTGTCTTTACACCTATATTTACATATAATAAAGGAAACCCAAACCTTTTTCAAGAAGAGAGTGAAACAATTGATTTATCTAGATCATGCCGCAACGACTAAACCGTTACCAATCGCCCTAAAAACCTATCAAGACGTCGCAAAACAATATTTCGCTAATCCTGCAAGTCCCCATCATGTAGGCGAAGTGGCAGATGACTTAATCAGCCAAGCGAAGACAATCTTTACAGACTACTTTCATATACCACCAGATGGCATCATTTTCACTTCTGGGGGCACAGAAAGTAACCATCTGATTCTTGACCTCGTCCTCCACCAGTTCAATGGTGAACCGATTCATATAATAACAAGCACTGTCGAACATGCCTCCCTATATGACACGTGTCAGTTATTAGAACAACAAGGGCGTCTGTCCGTTACCTATATTACCCCAGCTAAAAACGGCCAGATCACAAAACAACAATTGATAGACGCGGTGCGACCAGACACCAAACTCGTCACCATTCAACTCATTAATAGCGAAACAGGCATCAGTCAAGATAATGAGATGATAAGTGAATTTTGTAAAGACCATCAGCTATTATTTCACACGGATGCTGTCCAGGCTTTCGGGAAACAAAAACTTTCAACCACCTTTAACTACGTCGATGCCTTATCGCTTTCCGCCCATAAAATTCACGGTCTAAAAGGCATCGGCGCTTTACTACTTAAACAGCCTAAAGAGTGGCGCGCACCTTTTCAATCAAAAACACAAGGCGGATTTAGACAAGGGACGATTGATGCCGGATTAATTGCGAGCTTTGCCGCCTGCGTAAATGACTACATCACACATGAAAGCAAAAGATTAAACCGATTGATGGAATTAAGACAGTATGTAGTCAACCAATTAAAACACGAACAATTACCCATCAGCGTGATCGGTGAAGCCCATGTCACTTCTCCTATCATTGGTTGCTTGTCAACATCAAGCCATGGTGATTATATTCAACAAGCTTTAAATCGCAAACAGATCTATGTCTCAACAAGAAGTGCTTGTCATTCAAAAACAACGGGAGAGATCCGGTCCTTAACACCGCTCTATCCTACTGAACAACATCAGCATTATTTCAGAATCAGTATCGGCTACTTTACAAGTAAATCAGAAATAGATGCCACCATTTCCGCACTAAAAACCACTTAAAACACGAACGTTATAATATAGGTATTGTTAATTATTCGTTATTGATATAGAATAAGCATTATATTCATCACTATTATCTATATAAAGGAGCTAAATGCATGAAATTAACGTATCAAGGAAAAACAAAAGACGTGTATCAACGTCAAGATGGAAATTACGTATTGAAGTTTAAAGACGATGTCACAGGTGTGGACGGTGTTTTCGATCCCGGCGCCAATACGGTTGGCCTTTCAATTGAAGGCGCTGGTAAAGCCGGATTAAAATTAACGACCTACTTTTTTGAACAGTTAAATAAGCAAGGTATTCCGACACACTTTATCGATAGTCATATCGACGAACAAACGATGACCGTTAAGCCTGCGTCTGTTTTCGGTAAAGGTTTAGAAGTCATTTGTCGTTACCGTGCGGTCGGTAGCTTCTTACGTCGTTACGGATTATATGCAGAAGAAAATCAACCGCTTGATGCGTTTGTTGAAGTAACGTTAAAAGATGATGGACGAGAAGATCCACCGATCACCAAAGATGCTTTAGCCATGCTTGATATCCTAACAACAGAAGAGTATGAGACGTTAAAATCGTTGACGCAACAAATTGCGGGTGTCATTAAAGATGAGCTGGCGAAAAAAGACATCGAACTATATGATATTAAATTTGAATTTGGCCGCGATCAAACAACCGGAGACATTCTCTTAATTGATGAAATTTCAGGCGGCAATATGCGCGCCTTTAAAGACGGCGAGTATATTGAGCCACTCACATTAGAAAAACTCTTCTTCCAATCATAAGCACTTTCTCAAACGGCACTTAAAGCACCATCATGACATTTAGGCTAGCACAACCGATCCTGTATCGTTTGTGTTACCCTTTTCTATTGCCCACTTTCTATTAAGCTAGATAGAAACATATCAACTGACGCCTGAGTGCGTGAATGCTATACTTAAGCTAGTTATCTATTAAAATTAAGGAGCAGATATACGTTTATATGACACAAGACAAAATAAAAACCGCACTTGATCGTTTAGTCGATCATTACGGACACCAAGACTGGTGGGAAAGTGATCATTACCTGGCAGATGTGGTTAGTATGATTCTTATCCAACAAACAACCCAACTAAACATGGAGAAAGCTTTAGATAACTTAAAGCCTCACCTTTCACTTGATACATTATTAGCAATGGAACAAAGTGCATTAGAAGCGCTCATTCGCCCAGCTGGTTTCTATAAACAAAAAAGCAAATATATTAAAGCTATTACCCACTGGTTTCACCAACATCACACCACACTAGATAGATTCGAACAGTACCCTACGAATACGTTAAGACAAGAACTTTTAACGATTCAAGGCGTTGGGGAAGAAACGGCTGACGTGTTGCTTTTATATATTTTTAATCGCCGGGTATTTGTGAGTGATCAGTATGCAAGACGATTATTTTCACGGCTCGGCTTTGGTGATTTTAAAACTTATCAAGATATGCGACAACACTACCAACCATTAGTCGAGAATATTAACTTAAAACAATGTAAGGAGTGGCATGCGGCCATTGATGTACACGGGAAAGTCTTTAGACAAAATCCAACCATGGATGAATCATGGTTACTTGATTAAAAGGAGTGGGAGAGTTGCGGAGTGAACAAGCGATGTATGATTTAATCCTCTCTGTCGCAAAAGAAGATACACGGATTCGCGGTGTATTATTAAACGGATCACGGGCCGATGCCAGTAGAAAAAAAGATGAGCTACAGGACTATGATATTATTTATATCACTGAACACGTCACTGACTTCAACAACACCCTAGACTGGTTAGATGTCTTCGGTGAGCGGCTTATCATGCAAACACCGAGCACAAACGACCCTAACCGTCTGGCTGTTTTTTTAATACATTTTACAGATTTCACACGGATAGATTTACGTTTAATCCATCCAGATTTACTCCCAGATGCGATTGATGATGCTCATTCAGTTGTTTTGTTAGATAAAGACGAGCAATTTGATCACTTACATTTTCATCATGATAAACGTTACTTAACGAAGCGATTATCAGAAACAGCACTGAATCATTATGTTAATGAATTTTACTGGGTCAGTACGTATGCTGTAAAAGGGATTGTACGAGAGGATTTCTTTTATACTCAGGCAATATATGCGCAGCCTCTTCTTGAGAGCTATATAACACTGTTAAAACAAGTCGTATTGATACAAGAAAAAAAACAAGCACTGGCTTTTGGAAAAGCGAATCAGTTCTTAAGCGATTATTTAGCACACCCTGAAAGACTACAGGCTTATTTTAACATGTCAACTTTGGCTCATATGAAGCAGTCCTTACTTTCAATGATTGATGACGTTCATCACTTCCAGTTGACGTTAAGTAGCGCAAATAATCAACCAGTAGACCACACGGAATATCAAGGAGTGTTAACTTATTATCAGCATTTTTTAACATAAACACCACCCCATGTTCACATAAAAACCCTCTCACTGATTGCACATCAATCAGTGAGAGGGTTTTGACTATCGTTAAAAGGCTTAACCAATACTTCCTTCCGTTTCGAAGGATTCTAATTTGATAGAAGAAACTAAACACAAGCAATAACAAATAAACACGTCTAACCCTTGGCCTAACTAGGTTTTAGCCGTTATTTAAACACAATGAGTAACTTCAACTAAAAAACAAAGGGATCAAATAATCCATCACCCAGATTTTTGGATGAGAATTTATTTGATACTTACATTATCGGTCTCTACGATTGTCTTTCTCTTTAACCAGGAAGTTCCAGACACCATGTATCAAAAAGACTTAAATTGAGCAGTCGCCCCTACTGAAAAAAAAGGGGTGACTGCTTTTTAGTCTGGAAAATTATTAGTAACATAAGTTTTAGCAAGCAAATCGTGAATCGCCCGCTTATCATCTCTAGTTGAAATAAGATAGATACTAACAAATTGAAGTAAACCCATGCTAAAATAATAAAGTAGATTCTTCACTAAAAGCTCTCGAAAAATAAGTGTACTTAATGTTAACCTATTATTTGAAACAGGAGCAATTCTGATTCCAACGGCTCGTTTTCCAATTGTATATCCATTCCATAGTAGTGGAAGTGTGATGCTGTATACGTGTGATAAAATAACCAGCGCAATAATAAAAAAATCTAAAAATGGGAAATTACCTTTGTGAAAAACAAAACTAATTATTAAAGCAATTATTACATTAATAATTAGATCGATAATTAGTGCAAGGCCTCTTTCAATAACTCCAACTGGACTTGCTGATAAAGTATTCATCCTGACACACCTCGCAATTCATAGTATTTATATATATATTTTGAATGAACGTAATTTAATTAAAGATTTTCATTAGTATCGCATAGATATCTTTGGACTTTTTTAACAATATTCGCAATATTCCGAAAGAGTGTTTTACGAATGAATTTCATAATTCTGAGCCTTGCGGCCCAATAGTTTTGAAGCATAAGAAAAGCTCCATGCAATCGCGCGCGCGCGCACTTATACACTCTACCGAGTATGTGCTAAAACACACATGTTATTTAGATTTTCATCACGCGTATATTAAGTGTAGCAAATTTAGAACGAGAAGAAACAAAATGAACGAAAGAAAACGTAAAAGAGGTTACTAAATGTCGAGTATTTATGTTAGAAGAAGATCAATAATTAAAAAGCAAATTTAATTACTAAAAAATTATCCTTATAATTTTTGTTGCATCCATTGAGGGTTACTAAGAATTATATGGACAAGTAGTCTCTTCTAAAAGATAGTTTTTCTCCTTCTCTTCTAGGTTCTATTTGTTTGAGTTACTTTTCATAACTTCTATTAGAATCTGGTACATTAAAAATATTATGGTGCAGACAGTTAAATTTATTGGTAGAGAATACACGAATGCTTGTATTATAGTTGTGCCAAAATCCAATAAAACTAAGAAGTTACTTATTGATATCAAACATAGTATAAATATAACTAAACCCATGAATTCACCTCCAATTACCACCCAATAATATCTGCTGTTGATTTAAAATTGTTAGCACTTGAAGAATAAGTTACACTCGTCATGCCAATATTTACACCATAGCTGATATTTCCTAAAATACTTTTACCATCAGCATAACTAATGCTAATTGTACGATCAATTGTGCTACCTACCGGCTTCGCTTTAAAGTAGCCATTACCTTCGTAGTCATGCGGGAAACTCCCAAGACCACTCATCTTAAAAGAGTGACCTGAATAATCCGACATAGAAGCTCGATCTATAAAGTATGAAGTAGTTGAACCTTCAGGTCCGAAATCTCTCATCCATAAATTTAATGTAGCACCAGAAACGTTATCCCAATATTTTTTGTTTAATGCGAATCCAAAAGAGTCATTATCCAATTCTACGTTCTCTTTCCAGTAGAAGCTTGGATAGATACTGTATGTTCCATCAGTATTCCTCCAACCTGTTGCATCAAATTCTAAATCACTGGTAGGATGAATTGAACAGAAAAATCACCATCACTACTTGGTAAAGAAGCTGCTTTTCTTTCTGAATACCCATCAAATATAGAATCATCTTCTAATGTAGTATAAATTGTATACTCACCTCGATAGCTTAAATTATTTAACACATCATCAGGCATACCTCGACTCGCTAAGAATGTATCTATTGTATCTTCATTAATATTTTCAAGATTTATCATTTCTACTGCCACATCATCATTTTTAACCTTTTTTTTGTTTTTGCACTAGCAGTACTTGCGAAAACCATACTAAAAACAAGAACTAGTAACACTAGTAGTAATAGATTTTTTTTAAACACTCTTGGCCCTATTTTCATAATTTCCTTATTCCTCCTTTTTATATATAAATAAAGGATAACATAGTTAAAGTTCAAAAAAACAAAAATCAAGAAAAAAAAGTTTATGCATTTGACTTTACAATTCAGGTGAATTGTAAAGCTTCTTCCGTTCATTTAATGATTCATCAACAAGACGGACGATGGTTAAGAACCAATATTGTCAGAGAATATTTTAAAGAAGTATGTAAAAGAGCAAAAGTCCCGATTTTAAGCTCTCACGCTTTAAGACACAGTCATGCCGTTCACTTATTAGTATTTGGTGCAAATATAAAATACGCATCTGAGAGACTCAGCCATAAATCGGCACATGTCACTGCAGATACGTATTTACACATTACCGAGAAACTCGAAAAAGAATCTCCCGATTTGTATTCAAATTACATTAATTCATGATTTGGTGGGTAAAAAGGGGCAAGCCTCAATTACACCTCACCAAAACGTTTATATAACAACGTTAACCAATACTTCCTTCCATTTCGAAGGAAATTAATCGGTTCATTTCAACCGCATATTCCATTGGTAATTCTTTTGTGAATGGCTCGATGAAGCCCATGACAATCATTTCTGTCGCTTCTTGTTCTGAAATACCACGACTCATCAAGTAGAACAGTTGTTCTTCAGACACTTTCGACACTTTCGCTTCGTGCTCAAGTGAAATGTTATCATTTAAGATTTCGTTATATGGAATCGTATCAGACGTTGATTTATTATCCATAATTAACGTATCACATTCAATGTTTGACCGTGCCCCGTCAGCCTTACGGCCGAAGTGAACAATCCCACGGTAAGAGACTTTACCACCGTGTTTTGAGATAGATTTAGATACAATCGTTGACGATGTATTTGGTGCCAAGTGAATCATCTTCGCCCCAGCATCTTGCACTTGTCCTTTACCCGCAAGCGCAATGGAGAGTGTCATACCACGTGCACCTTCTCCTTTTAGAAGAACGGCAGGATATTTCATCGTTAACTTCGATCCAATATTGCCATCAACCCATTCCATCGTCGCATTGGCATCACATGTTGCTCGTTTGGTAACGAGATTATAGACGTTGTTTGCCCAGTTTTGAATCGTTGTATAACGGCAATAAGCATCCTTTTTAACATAGATTTCAACAACCGCACTGTGGAGTGAGTTTGTCGTAAAGACAGGTGCTGTACACCCTTCTACGTAATGAACCGATGCGCCTTCATCAACAATGATCAATGTACGTTCAAACTGCCCCATATTTTCTGAGTTAATTCGGAAGTACGCTTGCAGTGGCGTATCTGCTTTCACACCTTTTGGTACATAGATAAATGAGCCACCTGACCATACAGCTGAATTTAAAGCTGAAAATTTGTTGTCAGTATAAGGAATGACTTTACCGAAGTATTCTTTAAACAAATCTTCATTTTCTTTCAGTGCTGTGTCTGTATCTTTAAAGATAATCCCCATTTTTTCAAGGTCTTCTTTTAAGTTGTGGTACACAACTTCAGATTCATACTGTGCGGACACACCGGCAAGGTATTTTTGTTCCGCTTCTGGAATACCTAATTTATCAAACGTTCGCTTGATTTCTTCAGGCACCTCATCCCACGAACGTTCAGAACGTTCAGATGGTTTTACGTAATAGGTGATTTCATCAAAATCAAGTTCTGATAAATCGCCACCCCATTGTGGCATTGGTGTTTTATAGAAATGTTCGAGCGCTTTAAGACGATATGACAACATCCATTCAGGCTCATTTTTTATTTTAGATATTTCACGCACGACTTTTTCTGTTAGGCCGCGTTCGGTACGGAAAATCGAGACATCTTTGTCATGAAAACCGTATTTATATTCGCCCACTTCTGGTGCATTTTTAGACATAATAGCCCCTCCTTTGTTACATCATAGTATTAAGCTTCGTCCTCTTGCTCAATTGCTTTCTCCATCGCTTTCCACGCAAGTGTCGCGCATTTAATGCGCGCTGGAAACTTTTGAACACCTTGAAGTGCTTCGATATCCCCGAGCTCTAACCCGTCACTATCCGTTTCTTTTCCTAACATCATATCAGAAAAATACTGTGATAGTTTTAAGGCTTGTTCGACAGATTTCCCCTTAACAACTTGGGTCATCATTGAAGCAGATGCAAGTGAAATCGAACAGCCTTCGCCTTCAAACTTAGCATTTGTGACTGTGTCACCTTCAATAATAAAGTGCAACTGAATCCGGTCACCACAGGTTGGGTTATTCATTTCAAGGGTCAAACCATCTTCTAATGTGCCTTTGTTTCGCGGATTTTTATAATGATCCATAATGACTTGACGATAGAGTGTATCTAGATTATTAAAAGACATCTCCGAAAAACTCCTTCGCTTGTTTAAGTCCGTCAATAAAAAGATCAACATCTTCAAACGTATTATATACATAGAAACTTGCTCTGGCTGTTGCGGTCACCTTAAGCCACTTCATCAGCGGCTGGCAACAATGGTGCCCTGCTCTTACTGCAACACCGAATGAGTCTAGAACCGTTGCGGTATCGTGTGGGTGAACGTCTGTTAAGTTAAACGTCACCAAACCACATCGTTTGTCCGGTCCATATATGTCAATACCGTCTATTTTTTTTAGTTCTTTTATTGCATAATCAGTCAATGCTTGCTCATGGGCCGTGATTTTATCAAACCCAATCGATTGTAAGTAGCCAATCGCGCTTGCTAATCCGACCGCACCGGCAATAATCGGTGTACCACCTTCAAACTTCCACGGCAACTCTTTCCAAGTTGCGTCTGTTAAACTGACAAAATCAATCATTTCACCGCCGTAATCAACCGGGTCCATTTGATTGAGTAACTTTTCTTTACCATACAACACACCGATACCTGTTGGTGCCCCCATTTTATGCCCACTAAAGGCATAAAAGTCACAATCAAGGTCTTGTACATCAACTGCCATATGCGGGACAGCCTGTGCACCATCGACAACAACAACGGCACCCATGTCATGCGCATGAGCTGTAATGTCTTTAATTGGATTGATAGTACCTAATACATTGGATACGTGTGTAATGGCCACAAGTTTCGTCTTTTCAGTCACCGTCTGTTTAACAGCCGTCATGGTCATTGTCCCATCCGCTTCAAGCGGGATGAATTTTAGCGTCGCCCCAGTCCGCTTAGCTACTTGTTGCCAAGGAATCAGATTACTATGATGTTCCATCTCAGTTAACACAATCTCATCACCCGCTGTAATAAACGCATCGCCATAACTTCTTGCGACAATGTTAATACTCTCTGTTGTACCACGGGTAAAGATAATCTCTTTTGATTGCTTAGCATTGATAAACTTTGTCACCGTCTCCCGTGCCCCTTCGTAGGCATCGGTTGCTCGTTGGCCAAGTGTATGCACCCCGCGGTGGACATTCGCATTGTCAAATTTATAGTAATCATTCACAGCATCAATGACCACTTGTGGTTTTTGGGCCGTTGCGGCTGAATCCAAGTAAACAAGTTGATGACCATTGATTGTCTGATCTAGAATAGGGAAATCACTTTTGACATCTAAGATGGTCATCTTAGTATACTTTCCCTTCGATAACATCTGTTAGTTGCTTGCGCACCGCTTCGATTGGAATTTCATTCACTACAGGTGCTAAGAAACCATGAATAATGAGACGTTCTGCTTCTCGCTTAGAAATCCCACGGCTCATCAAGTAGTAAAGCTGAACCGGATCCACACGTCCAACAGACGCTGCGTGTCCAGCCGTTACATCATCTTCATCAATGAGTAAGATTGGATTGGCGTCTCCTCTTGCATGTTTACTTAACATTAACACGCGCGATTCTTGTTCTGCGTTGGCTTTTGTTCCACCGTGTTCAATCTTACCGATTCCGTGGAAAATACCGGTTGCTTTATCTTTCATGACACCGTGCTGGAGGATGATACCATCGGTGTGTTTACCATGGTTAACAATGTTGGCTGTGAAGTTTTGTGTTTGATCACCACGACCAACAGAGACTGCTTTCGCATAACAAACAGATTGATCACCTAATAGGTGCGTCACGTTTTCTGAAATCGTATCGCCATCATTCATTTGGCCAAGTGCCCACTCAATTTTCGCATCACGTTCAGCTAAACCACGACGGTTAATATAAGACGTCGTACCGTGCGCAAAGTGATCAACTGAACCGTATGAAATTTTCGCATTCGCTTTAGCAAACACTTCACTCACTACGTTCATGACTGTTTTTGCTTCTGTTTCAGATGCTAAATAATTTTCAACGTAAGTAACTTCACTATTTTCTTCTGCTACAAGTATGACGTGATTAAACAACGCTTGTGCCGGGTTATCCTGCCAAAAGATGGTTTGAATTGGTTCTTCAACTATCACATTTTTTGGTACATAGATAAACGCCCCACCATTAACGAGTGCTCCGTGAAGAGCCGTTAACTTATGTTCATTTACGCTTACCGCATCTGTCATAAAGTATTGTTTCACTAAATCCGCATGTTCTTTAATCGCCGTCTGAAGATCTGTGACAATCACACCTTGTTTTGCCAAATCTTCACTCCTGTGGACATACTCACGAACATTATCACGTAAGATTAATAAGTTTTGTTCTTTTTCAATGTCGATAAACTTTTTAATCCCTTCAGGTAAATCATTAAGGGCGATTTGTTTAGCCGATTGGTTATTGGTCACATGATCAAACGTGTCAAAATCCCAGCGGGTGATTTTCGTTTTATCCGGTTTTGGCATATCAATCGTTTCAGCTGTTTCAAAAGCTTTCAAGCGGAAATCTGTCATCCATGCCGGTTCTTGTTGTTGTTTCGAATAACTTTCTATATAGTCACACGTAAATACATCGTTAGACATCAAATTCCTCCTCCCCTATATATTATTTGCCGACAGTTTCGTCTTCAATTCCGAGTTCGTCTTTAATCCACTCATACCCTTCGCTCTCTAAACGTTCGACAAGTTCAGGTCCACCAGATTTTACAACGCGCCCTTGCATCATCACGTGAACATAATCTGGTTTTACGTAGTTTAATAGACGTTGGTAGTGTGTGATAATTAAGCAACCAAAGTTTTCATTACGTAATTTATTGATCCCTTTTGATACAACTTTTAACGCATCAATATCAAGACCTGAGTCAATTTCATCTAGAATACCAATGGCTGGTTTTAATAGCATGAGCTGCAGAATCTCATTACGTTTTTTCTCCCCACCTGAAAAACCTTCATTTAGATAACGTTGTGACATATTTTTATCCATTTCAAGATAATCCATCGCGTCATCCATCTCTTTAATGAACTTCATCAATGGAATCTCATCACCCTCTTCGCGGTGAGCATTAATAGAAGACCGTAAGAAATCTGACGTTGTCACCCCACTGATCTCACTCGGATATTGCATCGCTAGGAAAAGACCCGCTTTTGCACGTTCATCTACTTCCATCTCAAGAACATCTTCACCGTCCATTAAGATTTGTCCTTTTGTTACTTCATATTTAGGGTGTCCCATAATAGCTGACGCCAATGTTGATTTACCCGTACCGTTCGGCCCCATAATCGCATGGAACTCGCCGCCTTTTATCGTTAAATTAACGCCTTTTAAAATCTCTTTCCCATCAATCTCCACATGAAGATCTTTAATCTCTAATGTTGAACCACTCATATCTATACCTCCTAAGTAATTTGCTTACGTGTTATTCTGATACTGAGTCTCATTTTCATTCTCAGTTTATACTCATTACAATCTTAAACTATTTCAAAAATTATGGCAAGATTTTAAGACCGAAAACATCACTTTTTAAACAATAACGTAAAAAAAGTTTATATCGTTTTCCCGAGTAAGTCAAACATTGCCACATCTTTCAATATTTTTGCTCTGATCGACGGTAACGACGCTCTGAATAATTAACGCCTCCATCACGACTAGCGATTGCCTTATTTTTGGTAATATAAAGAAAAACCTCTCACACTATTTATTTAAATAGCGCAGAGGTTTTTCTCATTTACTCATGTTAATTGAGTTTACATATCTCGGTGAATATCTTGTTGTAGTTCAGCAATCAATTTCATACTTTGTTCATGACTTTTTTCTCGTTCTCGCTCCACTTTCATGCGCTTCTCGACATTCATTTCATATTCTGTGAAATTCACGCCGTGATTTTGATGCATAGCTTTTTCCATTTCTGGTGTGTAGTTCAGATTGAGCTTTTCCATCTCGTTTTAAAAGTCCCCTTATTGATTAATTTATTTATTGCTTGATACAAGTATTATTATAGCACGCTGCCCCTACTATGAAAAACGTGCTTTGACATGATTTGACCTCATTTCACCGAGTAATAACCGCTCTATTCAACATACCTCAGCGCACATAAAAATACAGACGAATTCTTCCGTTTTCGTCTGTATTTCATTGTTCAGTTATTCACCGGCAACAGGAACAACTTCGCCTTGGTATTTTTCATTAATGAAATTAGAGATTTCTTCTGACTGCAAGATTTCAACTAACTTTTGAAGATTCTCATTATCTTCATCTTCAGCACGTGCGGCGATAATATTAACATAAAGGGAATCGGCACCTTCTACGAATAACGCATCGTCCACCGGTGATAGACCTGCTTCAATCGCATAGTTACCATTAATAGCAATGAGTGTATTTGCTTCATTTTCATATGCTTCGATCAGGAATTCCGGATTCACTGATGGAGAAAACGTAAGGTTCAATGGATTTTCCACAATATCATCGATTGTAGCAGCGGATTTATCTACATCATCGGCAAGTGTAATAAAACCATTTGCTTCAAAGAGTGCTAAAATACGCCCATGGTCAGGTACGTTACGACTAATAATCACTTCTGTTCCTTCTTCAATATCATCTACTGAAGCAATGTCTTTTGAAAACACACCGAGAGGTTCTACGTGAATGCCCGCTAGATTAACTAAGTCATAACCATGATCTTCTAAAGATAATTCAAAGAATGGAATGTGTTGGAAGTAGTTGGCATCCAATTCTCCACGTGATAAATCTTCGTTTGGTAATGCGTAATCTGTATACGTTTCAATCGTTAACTCAATACCTTCTTCTTCTAGCAATGGACGCGCTTCTTCTAAGATTTCTGCGTGAGGCACAGAAGTAGCCCCGACTTTAATTTCATTCTCTGCTGATTCTTCTCCACAAGCAGCTAAAAATCCAAGTGACAAGACAAGTAAAAATAAAGTTACAATTTTTTTCATCATGAAATCCCCTTTTCTTTTTTTAATATATGAATAAGCTCATTAGCGCTTATCAATTTTTTTCGTAATAACATCGCCAATAAATTGAAAGATAAATACAATTAATACAATCAGGAGTGTACAGACATAAACGATATCCATATCTCGACGAGTAAAGCCGTAGAAGTAGGCATAATCACCAAGACCCCCAGCACCAATCGATCCTGCGACGGCGGTATAACCGATTAAAGCAATCGCCGTTACCGTCAGTCCTGAAACAAGCGCTGGCATCGATTCTTTTAGTAACACCTTAAAGATAATCGTCGATGTTTTTGCCCCCATCGCTTTCGCTGCTTCAATTACACCGTGATCAACTTCACGTAAAGCAATCTCAACGAGGCGACCATAAAACGGCGCAGAACCTAAAATTAATGCAGGTAATGCGGCTGTTGGTCCGCGGAACGTCCCAAATAAAAAGACGGTGAGTGGTAAAATTAAAAAGATTAAAATAATAAAAGGAATCGCCCGAAATATATTCACAAATCCAGCGGTAATTGAATAAACAATTTTATTATCCCACAAGTTACCCGGCGCGGATAAATAAATGAATAGACCTAGGATCGTACCTAAAATCAACGTCCCTATTAAAGCGACAAGTGTCATATAAAGTGTCTCACCTGTTGCCCATAAAAGATCCATCCAATCAATGTTTGGAAATAAATTAGCCATGTGTGATCACCTCCACATCGACTGATGTTGATCGAATAAATTGAATCGCCTGTTCCACTGCTGGTAAGTCCCCTGTCATTTTTACATAAAGCGAGCCGTAAGCTCCTTCTTGTGTTTGTTTAATGTTTCCTTGAATAATATTAATATCAACGTCATAATGTTTAGCTACCTCTGAAATAATCGCTTGATTGGCTGTTTCTTTTACGAAGGTTAACTTTAGTACATGACCATCTGAAATATGTTCGATTAATACATCATCGGTGAGTTCTTCATCTGGTTTACCCATGACCTGTTCAACAAACTTTTTCGTCACCGGTTTTTTAGGGTGTGAGAAGACTTCAAGGACATTTCCTTGTTCAACCACACGTCCCGCTTCCATTACGGCTACGTTATGACAAATCTTTTGAATGACGTGCATTTCATGGGTAATGAGGATAATCGTTAAACCGAGCTTTTCATTAATATCAACAAGCAAAGCTAAAATTGAGTCGGTTGTCTCTGGGTCAAGAGCCGATGTTGCTTCATCACAAAGTAATACTTTCGGTTTATTTGCGAGTGCTCGTGCAATACCAACCCGCTGCTTTTGTCCCCCACTAAGTTGTGACGGATAATTCTTTTCTTTACCTGTTAGTCCAACAAGATCAATCAATTCTTGCACACGCGTTTGTATTTCAGCTTTTGATGTCCCGGCAATTTCTAATGGAAAGGCAATGTTTTCTTCAACGGTGCGCGACCACAACAGGTTAAAGTGCTGAAAAATCATGCCAATTTCCTGGCGTTTCACCCGTAATTCATGTTTTGATAGGCTAGTGATATTTTGTCCTTCTATTTCTACTGTCCCACTTGTCGGTTCTTCTAAGCGATTAATTAAGCGAATAAAAGTGCTTTTACCAGCACCGCTATAACCAATCACGCCGAAAATCTCACCTTTTTCAATCGATAAACTTAAATCATCTACGGCTTTTAGTTCATGTTCGTTTGTTTTAAAAACTTTCGATAACTGATCAATGACGATCATGTGACTTCCCCCTAATATCTAAATATTCATTCTTTTTATAACGGTATTCATTCTTCTCTCTTTAACCGAATACGCGATGGTTTAATGATTAAATTATCAACCAAACACTATTTCAATCAATATAAAAGCGCCCCTTTATTCTCCTTTAATAAGAGAACAAAAAGACGCTGGCATCATATGCTTACGTTTAAGCGTTCCCTTATCATCCAAAGCTTACGCTTTGCAGGAATTGGCACCTTTTTAAATACAGCTTGTATTTAACGGTTGCCGGGCTTCGTCGGGCCAGTCCCTCCACCTCTCTTGATAAGAGTCTTAAATATTTAATTGGTTAATGGTGATAATAGCACGTTAAAAATATGCTGTCAATAAGTTTTCACAATATTTTGTCCATGTTATACTAATTAATCACGAGAGTATACAACAGTTTGAAAGGATGATTGATATATATGACAACTGCACCAGATTTTACGCTTCCCTATATTGATAAAGACGACCATCTTACATTAAGTGATTTGCGCGGGCGAATGGTGTTACTTACGTTTTGGGCCTCTTGGTGTCCTGATTGTAGTCAGGATATGCCGATGAAAGAGCGATTATTCAAAACCGTGGACCAAAACAAATTAGCGATGATTACCATTAATGTCACTGGTAGAGAAAGGCATCACGATGATGCCGTTCGTTACAAAAATAACTTTATCAAACAACCAACTCTTGTAGATAATGGTCGTGAAACATATCTCAACTACACTTGTTTAGGTGTACCAACGACGGTCTTAATTGATCAACAGGGTCATATCGTTAAACAATGGGGCCAGAACTTAAGCTTTCCTAGTCTAATGGAGGCAATTAGTGCCTATCTTTAAGAAAAACATGCCTGTTCATTAGAAGTATTGACTAATGTTCAGGCGTGTTTTATGATCAGATTACTTCGTTAAATCAATATCATTGATGTGTGACAAGTTTAAAGCAACATGGTCCTCAGTAACGCCCCGCAGAAAATCTTTATACGCGTCACTTGCCATAAGTGCTTTAACATCCTCCATATTATCTGGCTTAATGACAATCAACCAACCCTTATCATAAGGTGACACATTAATCAGTTCAGGTTTATCTTCTAATACATCATTAACCTCAACGATTTCTCCGTTGATTGGTGCATACAGTTCTGATACTGTTTTAACGGATTCAACATTACCGAACGTATCATTCGCTTTCACTGTTTCACCAGTTTCACTGATTTCAGCGAACACAACGTCACCTAGTTCATCTTGCGCATAATCAGTCACCCCGATACGAACTAAGTTATCTTCAATATTTAACCACACATGTTCATCTGTGTAATAATAATCTTTTGGTAAAGTCATTTATCATTCCCTCTTTCATTTAAGCGAATTTGTTGCTGCTTATGTTGCTTTATTTCCATGTTTGTTCGAATTGTTCTTCCTTAAAACCGACCGTCACATGTTGGTCATCATAAGTAAGTGGACGTTTCATTAACATCCCATCGCTTACGAGTACATCGACTTTCTCTTCATGCGTCATATCAGGTAATTTATCTTTTAAATTCAATTCACGATACTTCTGGCCACTCGTATTAAAGAATTTTTTAATATCTAGTCCGCTTCGTTCGATTAGCCCCATCATCACTGCTTTTGATGGTGTGTCTTCTACAATATGGTGCTCATCATAAGCGACACCATTAGCCTCTAACCATTGCTTTGCTTTTTTACATGTACCGCACTTTGGATAACAATAAAACGTCATTGTCAAATGAATCCCCACCCTTTCTCTTTTCTCCTTCTTTAGTATAAAGTCTCTTGCTTCGTTTTTCCACCTTTTCGCTTGTTCTAATGCACTTTCATTGACATCAAAGCATTTATTATGATTAACTTAAACCTAAACCGTAACAATTCTTATTTACATTCATGCTTGTTTCGGTTACACTTAGTAATGGTTACGTTTCGAACAATCACAAAGTGCTTTTATATAATAGATAGAGGAGCTTAAATACAATGACAGACACCATCGTTGAATTAAAAAATATACGCTATGCCTATGAAGACAAGATTGCTTTAAAAGATGTGAACCTCTCGATTCCTCGCGGGGCTTTTTTAGGTCTTGTCGGACCAAATGGTGGCGGTAAAACAACATTAATTAAATTACTACTCGGTGTGTTAACACCGCAACATGGCTCGATCGAGTTATTCGGAACACCTGCTAATAAGTTTAAAGATTGGCAGAAGATTGGCTTTGTGTCACAAAAAGCTAATGCCTTTAATCGAGGGTTTCCTGCCACGGTAAAAGAAGTCGTCGCTACGGGATTAACGGCACAAATCGGTTACTTGAAGTTCTTCACAAAAAAACATCGCGAGAAAGTAAAAGAAGCCATTGAACTTGTTGGTATGTCAGAATACATCAATCAAAACATTGGTGACTTATCAGGTGGTCAACAACAGCGCATTTTTATTGCCCGTGCTTTAGTCAGTGAACCGGAATTTCTCATTTTAGATGAACCGACTGTTGGGATTGATACGGAAAACGTTCAAAAGTTTTACGAACTTTTAGGGAAATTAAATCACGAGAAAAAAATCACCCTTCTCCTTGTCTCCCATGATATTGGCACGATGACAAGTCATGCAAATGGCGTTGCTTGTCTCAATAAAGAAATCCATTTTCATGGTGATACAGAAGCGTTTCATAATTTATCTGAACAACGGATTTCATCATTTTATGGTCATGACTTAAATATCGTGACCCACAATCATTAAGGACGGTGAGTGAGTTTGCTTAGTCAATTTTTTGAGTTTGAGTTTTTGCGCACGACACTTTATACAGGTTTAATCATCGGCTTAATTGCGCCACTCCTTGGTACGTTTGTCGTTGTGAGACGCCTTAGCTTAATTGCTGACGGTTTGAGTCATGTGACTTTAGCCGGTATTGCTTTTGGTTTGTTTATGGATAAAAAATACGGATTAGCTGTCATTACCCCTTTTACGTCCGGGACAATTTTTTCTATCTTTGGAGCTATCTTAATTGAGCGTCTAAGAACAGTCTATAAAGCTTATCAAGATTTAGCTATTCCTATTATTCTCTCTGGTGGGGTTGGTCTTAGTGTTATCTTTATTGCACTTGCTGACGGATTGAACAATGACTTATACTCTTACTTATTCGGATCTGTTTCAGCTGTGTCTAAACAAGATTTTAATACGATTCGGATTATTGCGGTTATTGTTTTAACGTTAATGGTTGTGTTTTATAAAGAATTGTTTATGTTATCATTTGATGAAGAACATGCGAAAGTATCAGGTATTCATTCAAAGAGTATTCACTTATTATTTATCTTACTGACGGCACTTGTTATTTCAGCGTCTATCCGCATTGTCGGTGTGTTGCTTGTTTCAGCGCTCATGACACTGCCTGTCGCAAGTAGTATTCGCATTGCCAAAGGATTTAAACAAACCATTTTTTATTCGATTATCTTCGGTGAAGCAAGTGTCATTCTAGGGATTGTTTCTGGTTATTATTTAGAAATCCCCCCCGGTGGGACAATCGTGATGGTCTTAATTGCTTTTCTCATCGTGACAACATTTCTCCAAAAAGTATGGTTAAAATCTCAACGAAAGAAGGCGATTGTATGAATTTAAATGAAGCCTTAATAAGTTAAAAGAGGCTGGTTATAAATACACAAATAAACGGGCAATGATTTTAGAGTTTTTCGCAAATGAAGGGCGTTATCGTACAGCTAAAGAATTACTCTCTTATATGGAACCGCATTATGATGGGATTAGCTTTGATACAATCTACCGAAATCTCCACCTCTTTAACGAGTTAGGTATTTTAGAATCCACTGAACTAGACGGAGAAAAACATTATCAAATCCGGTGTGCTAATCACCACCACCATCATTTCATCTGTCGCAAATGCGGGGCAACAAAACGCATTCAAATCTGCCCAATGGATATGATTGATGATGACTTAAGTGGGTACATGATTGAAGGACATAAATTTGAAGTATACGGACTTTGTCCAGCTTGTCAAGCCGCATAAAATAGATAAATCCCCCAGTCACATAAACGGTGACTAGGGGATTTTTAGATGTTATTTAACAATGAGTACCGGGCAATCGGCGCGTTTAGCCACTTTATGACTGACACTTCCTAGCACCATTTCTTGCAGACTATTTAATCCGCGACTTCCAATAATGACGAGATCATGCCGTTCATCATTCGCGTACTTAACAATCGTTGGGCCTGGATCACCATGTAAGATTTTGATACTGTAATCTACTTCCGCTTCTGTTAATTTACGCTCAGAGATTTCTAATTTTTCACGTCGACTACGATCTAAATCACTCGCATTCCAGTGATAAGTTGCATCAGCTTTCGCCGCTGTTCCATCAACAACATACAAGATGGTAACTTCAGCATCTGCTTGACATTTTGCTAATTCAACCGCTTTTTCACAGGCGCGAATTGAATATTCAGATCCATCAGAAGCTAACAGGATTTTCTTAAACATGAATGACCACTCCCTTAAAGATAAAATAAACTATAGTATAATCTATCCTTTAACCGCTGTGGGTAAACCTCATTTCACCAAAAGTTTTCATCATTGTAACTATTCATACGGCTATTTTTTAATATCGCTCTGCCCTACTAGTCATTTAGGTTAATCGGAGAATGCTTTTCAACAGAGACGCGTGCTGCGTCCGTCATAAGCTGAGTATTATAAGCATTTTGATACGTAGACAAAATGTGTTCATTACTACCTGACTTAATGGATTGAATAAAGGCTTCATCCTCCTGGTAATAGGGATCTTGTGTATCTACCATGACTTTTTCGGTTTTTCCCGTTTTTATCGTTAACGACTCAGGAGTCCACTCGATCACTGCTGAATCGGTATACATCGTAAACCCTATTTCATCTAAACCCTCTGGTAAGATGCACGTATTGGTAATATTAGCGATGACTCCAGATTTAAATCGTATACTGAGTGTACCGACATCCGCTACAGTCACGTCTTCTTTTCGCTTATTCATCACGCGTTGTGCCTCATAAGCATGAACTTCTTCACTCTCACCTAAAAGGTACCTCAAAAGATCGACAATATGCGTCGCTTGTTCATTTAATTGTCCACCCGATAATGCTTGATTACGCCACCAACTCACCTCAGGCATCGACCCCATCCATCTGCCTGTCACTAGACCTACGGTATGGTCTTTTAATAGACGTTTAAGATATTGAATCGATTCTAAGTAACGGAAATGATAACCGACAGCAGTCACTAACGGTGCTTTTTCGAGTGCTTCAACAACTTTTTCTGGCGCCGCTGTTGTTACACCTAGTGGCTTTTCAACAAAGAAAGGTATGCGATGCTTTACTAAGGTAAGTTCCATCTCACCATGCGCCATCGGCGGCACACAAAGATAAACACCATCTAATTTTTCTGCGTCTAGCATCGCATGAAAATCGCTATACCCTCTCATGCCGTCATACTGTTCAGCAAATCGCTTCGCTTTTTCCTCGCTCGTACCGCAAACAGCTACAAGTCTTACCTGGTCCATCTTCATTAGAATATCAGCATGTTTTTGACTAAATCCACCTGTCCCTACCATCCCAATCTTTATTGTCATCGTACTCATCCTTTATCATTTGACTTAGTTAATTAATTTACTTTATTTTAACGTTGTTCTTAATAAGTCGCAACTTTTTCCATAAAACAACCTGAATATAAGTGTTAATACACATAACAAGCACTTCTTACTAATTAATCAAATCCATGAGAAGCAACATGTCATACAAAATGATGTAAACATGTTACAATTAATATTGATAGTAAATACCATAACTCATACATGAGAAGATAAGGGGTGCAAAGGATGAAATTAGACGTAACAGATCAAGCCATTCAATGGTTCAAAGAGGAAGTATTAGTGGAAGAAGGTAGTGCCGTTCGTTTTTATGTGAAAATTTATGGTACAAGCCCGATTCGTGAAGGCTACGCACTAGCCTTTGACGTACACAATGAAGCAATTGATGGACCTGTTGGTGAGAAATTTGAGCAGAGTGGACTCACTTTTTACGTTAAAGAAGATGACCTCTGGTTCTTTGAAGGTCATGATTTAATCGTTGATTATGATGAGAAGATGGATGAAGTCGCTTATCGCTATCCAGAAAATAAGTGACTGTATCTTGTCTCAATCGGACGCATTCAATATGATAAACAAAAGGTCACAGATGCGACTAGCCCAACTGTGACCTTTTAGTATGCTTTAAAAAATTTTTTCTAACGCTTGTTTAATACGATCTTGATCAAATGGCTTAACGATAAAATCTTTCGCACCCGCTTGAATTGCTTCAAGTACCATTTGTTGTTGTCCCATTGCTGAGCACATGACAATCGTGGCACCTGGGTCATTGGCTTTAATATTCTTAACAGCCTCTACCCCATTCATCTCAGGCATGGTAATATCCATTGTCACTAAATCCGGTTTCAACTCACTATACAAATCAATCGCCACTTGACCATTCTCTGCCTCGCCAACGACCTCATGTCCTAATGATTGAAAGATATTTTTTAGCTGCATACGCATAAACGCAGCATCATCAGTTACTAAAATACGTGCCATAATTCATACTCTCCTCTAACTCTT
This sequence comes from Halolactibacillus sp. JCM 19043, assembly GCF_001310395.1. Lineage (NCBI taxonomy): Bacteria > Bacillati > Bacillota > Bacilli > Caryophanales > Bacillaceae > Halolactibacillus > Halolactibacillus sp. JCM 19043. The sequence continues at coordinate 24,728 of NZ_BAXD01000016.1, read as the reverse complement.
TTATTTCTCATCATTACGTGTTTTACTGTTCTTCTACAACTTCTTTTACTTCATTTAATTCTTGATGATTTAAAATGTATGCTAAGTCTACTAAGAGTAATAAGCGGTCATCCAGCTTTGCGACACCATTTAAAAACTTCGCATTGACACCTCTAATAGATGTAGGAGCTGGCTCTACAATTTCTTCATCGATATCAATAACATCTGAGGCTTCATCGACGATAAAGCCAACCGATACATCATCAACAAGTGCGACAAGCATTCGTGAATGATCGGTTTTGTCTGTTTTATCCATATCCATACGACGCTTTAAGTCGATGACCGGAATAACCTCGCCTCTTAGTTTCGTAATACCTTCAATAAAGTCTGATACTTGAGGTAACTTTGTCATATCAAGTAATTTTTCAATGGACACAATTTGTTGAATACTTGCGCCATATTCTTGATCATTTAATCGGAAAACGATATATTTTTCTGTGCTCATCTATCTCTTCTCCTTCAATACGTATTTAGACACACACTCATACAAGTTCAAGGATACATTAAATAAATCCCTTTATGCAACTATTAGTTCAGATTAATTGTTTAAGAGTAAATAAATAGATAAGGTCTGGTTCTCTGGATAGGTTACTTCTACTAGTAGTGCCCGTTTAAAACCTGATAACGTCGCATCCCCTTTTAAAATCGTCGGATGAGTAATGTCCGTTGTAAGTCCCTGTTCTGATAAATAGGTGGATAGACTACCTGCGATCATATTGCCTAATTCCCCCGCAAATGAATCTAGCATCTCCCCTTCAACAGGCATACCAAACATTTTCTCACCAATACTACTAAAAAAAGTATCTGTTGATTGTAAAACTAGTTCACCTTTAACGTTACCAGTGTAGCCAATCATAACACCAAATTGGACTTTAAGTGGTGGTTCCATAATTTTCGGTGCACCAACAACCGGGTCAATGGGGATAATCTTCTTAACCGATACAATCGATCCGTTATACACGTCTTTTATAATTTCATTCATACTTTTTTCTCCTGCTGTCACAATACTTCCTCCCCAAAATCTCTAATCCTATACAAACTTCTACTGTTATTTTCGGCCCAATGACCTAAAGAATGAAGTGATTCTCTTAAAAAGTTCTGGTTTTTCTTAAACCATGACTTTTGACTTATGAATTTTCATTACATCCTAATTACCAACAACCTAACAAGATTGATATAAAAAGCACAACTTGGAACAGAGGCTGCTCTCTTGTTGTGCTTTTCGTCTGTCGTTTAACATGCTTTTATCTCTATACTATAAAATCAAAGCACCAATTAATCCAAAGATAATCAGTGGAATGTTGTAGTGTATAAACGTTGGTACACATGTATCCCAAATGTGATCGTGCTTACCATCTGCGTTAAGACCCGATGTTGGCCCTAACGTTGTATCACTGACAGGCGATCCAGCATCTCCTAAGGCACCGGCTGTTCCGATTAAGACGGCAATCGCCATCGGTGACAGACCCATCTGTAAACCAAACGGCACATAAAGTACAGCTAAAATAGGAATGGTCGCAAATGATGAACCGATACCGATGGTGATCACGAGGCCCACAAGGAGTAAAATAAGTATAAGGAAGACTTTAGATAAACTAAAGAACTGTTCGGTTTGCGTGATGAGCGCATCCACCGCCCCTACTTCTTTTAAAAGGTGACTAAAGCCACCGGCAACAATCATCACAAAACCAATCGTCGCCATCATTTTGATCCCCTCCGTCATGACACCATCAAGTTCACGGTATGGAACAACACCGAAGACAAACATCGCTAGAATTCCGACAAGCGCACCAATAATAAGTTCGCCAGAAAAAATTTGAATCACAAGCGCTAATAGAATGCTAATCAAAGTGAATGTATGCTTGATGGTAAAGCGACTGCCCTGTTCCTTTGGAGAATAAAAAGCTGGTTCATAGCCTTTGACATCCAATTCACGTGGTTTTCTATACGTAATAAAGATTGACACAATAAGGCCAACAATCATCCCTAAACCAGGCACAAGCATTGCCAGTGATACGTCACCAAGCTCTATTGTCTGACCGCTAAGCTTCATATTTTCTTGAATAATCTGTTGGAAAATCAGACCGTATCCGACCGGAATCATAATATATGGCGCTTCTAATCCAAACGTCAATGCACTGGCAACTGCTCGGCGGTCAATTTTCATTCGATCAAATAAAGATAATAAGGGTGGAATAAGTAATGGAATAAAGGCAATATGAATCGGTACCACATTTTGTGATAAGGATGAGATAAAGGCAATGGATAGTAATAAAACCCCACGTTTGTTTGATAAATGACGCGTAAGGATATTAACTAAACTCATTGTAATCCCACTATAGTTAATAGCGACGGCGAATGCTCCTAATAAAATATAACTTAAAGCTGTTTTTGCTTGATCTCCGCCCATACCTTCGATAAATAAGTTCAACGTGTCTACAAATGATAAACCAGACACTAACCCCGCTATAATACCTGAGAGTATTAAGGCAAGTAATACATGAATACGGAACAAGCTAAAAACGACTAAACTTAATACAGCAATTAAAACAACCCATTCTAACATAGTTTCTTCCCCTCACTTCTTCTTTTTCTTTAATACTTTACCATAGTAAAGTATTAAAGTGTTTGATGCAAGAGAAATTTAATATTTTTCGATGAATCAAGTGAAAAATGATATGGATGTTTTAACATACGCGACTTAGATTTACGTACGTTATAAGTATTACACGGTATTTATTGTACAGGAATTGACTGACGAACCTTTTCTTCTTTTTCTTTACTTTTTAAACTAAGGTCATAATCTATGTTCGTCAGTTCCTGTTCACTATCGATAATTAGAGCTTATATGTTAAGATTTCTTCTAGATTTTCAGTACAGTTAGCAATCAAACAATTATAATTACCTATCCTAATATTTAAACCTTTCACAGATCAAAAGTGAACAGCTGAGGTACGACATCTAAAAAGTACTTTAACATTGTGTTGATGAGTTAGTTTTTAGAAAAATAGACAAATACAAACAAGCTGTTCGCCATAGCCAGAGCTATAACAAACAGCTTGTAAAAAAGTGTTCATATAAAAGATGTTTTACTTTGTTCTGTTACTCGACACTTTGTTTAATTTCTTCAATCATCTGTGTCACAGAGGTAATACCACCACTAGATAGATACCAGTAGTCTGGTGTTAAGTAAGTAATATTGTCTTCTGTTGCGGCTGTTGTACCATTCACTAAATCGTTATCTAGCGTTGTTTCAGCCGTATAGTCACCACCAGTCACGGCATTACGGTCTAGTACATAAAGAAGATCTGGATTCTTTTCTGCGATGTATTCAAAACTAATGTTTTGTCCGTGAGTCGCCGATTCGATTGTCTCATCAACCGGTGTGATACCTAATACATCGTGAATCAAACCGAAACGCGAACCTGAACCATAAGCGTTGACAGAGCCATCACTTGTTAAGATAATTAAACCTGATTTATCCTCAGGTGCCATGTCTTTCACATTTGCTGCTTCAGCTTTAATGTTTTCTACCGCTTCAGCGGCTTCTGTTTGTTTAGAGAAAATATCACCCATTAATGTGACGTTTTTTTCAAATGAGCCGAGGAAATCAGCATTATCGATACCAACATAAATCGTTGGTGCAAGTTCAGATAGATCATCGTACGCTTCTTGAGTACGACCTGAGATGATAATGAGATCAGGATTTAAATTAGCCAGTGCTTCAAAGTCTGGTTCAAACAGTGTACCAGCATTGACATAATCATCTGAAGCAAATTGTTCTAAGTATCCAGGAACATTTCCTAAAGGCAAGGCATGAACGTCAACGCCTAAGTTATTTAATGTATCAAGTGTACCAAAATCAAATACAGCAATTGTTTCTGGATTAACGGGTACCGTCGTCTCACCTAATTCATGTTCAACGGTTATTTCAGTAGGTGCGTCAGTATCCTCATTTGTTTCTTCCGTTTGTTGTTCATCGTTCTCTGAATCAGCAGTAGTCGATTCATCTGTTGAATCTTCTTGACAAGCAACAAGTACAAGACTTGCGATTAAAGCAAACATTACTAACATGAGTTTCTTCATAATAATATCTATCCCTTCTTTTTTTGTTGTTTTTAGTTGATTTTTCCTTACCACTTATTTCTGGGCCCAGCAATAAGAAGAAAATCAGAGTCAAAACCATTAAGAAAAATATAAACAAATGCGACATTGATCAATATCTTGAATCTTGATATCCATGTCATACACTTCTTTTAATACACCATTACGAATAATTTCATCTGTCGGTCCTTTTTTAATGACTTTTCCGTCACGCAAGGCAACGATATAGTCAGAATAAACCGAAGCAAAGTTCACATCGTGTAACACAATCACAATTGTTTTCCCTAATTCATCAGCCAAACGTCTCAGTACTTTCATTATTTGGACTGAATGCTTCATATCTAAGTTATTGAGTGGTTCATCAAGTAAAATATACTCAGTATCTTGGGCAATGACCATCGCAATATACGCCCGTTGTTTTTGACCACCACTGAGTTGATCTAAAAACTTGTTTTCCATCGTTTCAAGTTCCATATAGTGAATGGCACTATCAATCATCTTCTCATCGATATCAGTCAGTCGTCCTTGTGAATAAGGGAAACGACCGAAACTGACGAGTTGCCTGACGGTGAGTCTGACATTAATATCATTCGCTTGTTTTAAAATGGAGAGTTTTTTCGCGAGTGCCTTATTATTTGTCGCCGATACTTCTTCCCCGTCAATGAGAACTTCACCCTCATCTTTGGCAATCAGACGACTCACAATCGATAGTAAGGTACTCTTACCAGCACCATTGGGACCGATAAACGAGGTGATTTTCCCTTTAGGAATTGTCATAGACACATGGTCTACAACAGCCGTATCGCCATATAGTTTTGTTACATCTTTAATTTTCACCATGTTCTATTCTCCTTTAAGATAAGATATAAGAAATATACGCCACCGACTAAGTTAATGACGACACTTAGTGTTGTTGAAAAATTAAATACGCGGTCAATAATGAACTGGCCACCAACAAGCGCAATGATGCTGACAAAAACAGTGGCTAGAATCAACACGCTATGTTTATATGTCTTAAACATTTCATAGGTAACATTGACGACAAGAATCCCGAGAAACATAATCGGTCCGACTAAAGCCGTCGCAACGGCCATAAGAATAGCCACAATCACCATGAGTTGTTGTACCACACGGTTATAATCAACACCTAGATTTACCGCATGACTTTTACCGAGTGATAACACATCTAAGTATTTCGTAAACCTTAATAAATAGAGTAAGGTGACGACAATGATACCAATGGACATATATAGAAGATCGGTTTGGACGTTATTGAAACTCGCAAACATCCGGTTTTGAACAATCAAAAACTCATTGGGATCAATCAAGACTTGCATAAAGGTAGATAAACTTTGAAAGAAGGTCCCAAAAATGAGTCCAATTAATAATAGGAAATAAATATTATTCCCGCGTTTAAATAACAATTTAAATAATATAAGGGCAAACACAATCATAAGGCCAATGGAAAGAAAGAAATTAACGGTTTGATTGGTTGCTGATAGGCTCGTTGAGCCGTAAAAGAAAATAATAAAAGTTTGAATTAACTGGTATAGGGCATCTAACCCAATTAAACTTGGGGTTAAAATCCGATTATTGGTAATTGTTTGAAAAATAATGGTTGCAATCGCAATAACGGCCCCAGTAACGGCAATAGCGATAATACGGGTAAATCGACGTTCTAAAATGTATTGCCAATTACCTGTTAAGCCGACAAATAGAAATAAACTAATCGCTACGACACTACCAATGGCTAAAAGCATGAGTTTTGTTTTATGACTCATATGCTGACCTCCTCATGACGAGATAGAGGAAGATAAAACTTCCAACGACGCCAACAATGACACCAATCGCCACTTCATAAGGGAAAATAATTACCCGACCGATAATATCACTGGCGAGAAGAAAAACAGCACCTAAGAGCGCCGTGAACGGTAAGCTATTCTTTAAATGATCCCCGCGGTACATTGAGACGATATTCGGAATAATTAAACCGAGAAATGGAATCGTGCCGGCCGTTAAAATAACAACGGAAGTAATCAGAGCCACAATAATCAATCCAGTATTAACGACAAGATTATAATTAAGCCTAAGTTTTTAGCAAAGTCTTCTCCCATTCCGGCAATCGTGAAACGATGGGCAAAAATATAACTGACAATCACAAGTGGCACACTAATATAAAGTAATTCATAACGCCCTTCTAAAATAAGCGCGAAATTCCCTTGGAGCCAGCTGGACATGTTTTGAATAAGATCATTTTGATAAGCGATAAATGTCGTGATAGACCCAACAATATTACCAAACATGAGTCCAACAAGTGGAATGAAAATCGGATCTTTAAACTTGACTTTATCTAAGATTTTCATAAAAATCAGTGTACCAGAAATCGAAAAAAGAAAGGCAACAAGCATACGCTCTAATGGCGTCGCTTGATGAAAGAACATCATGGCAACTAGTATACCTAATCGCGCAGAATCCATTGTTCCAGCCGTTGTCGGTGAAACGAACTTATTCCGACTCAGTTGTTGCATAATGAGACCAGAGACACTTAATCCGACACCTGCAAGTATAATACTTATAAGCCTTGGAATCCGGCTGACTAAAATAATTTGTTGTTGTTGACTCGTTAATTGAAAGATATCTGTAAATGATAACGGTACAACACCGATAAAGATCGATAGGATAGACAAAATGATTAATACGGGGATAAGTACTTTAAATTTCACAGTCATAAAACCCTTTTCTCTGTATTCGATAATGAGAGTCATTATCAATTAGTTGTTTTCATTTTATCATTTATTGATCAAGTGTCAATAGTTAAACTAAAAATATCTGAAAGTTTAAAAAAACGATAGGGAAGATCCTCCTCTCAGAGCATCTTCCCTATCGCATATACTTTGCCTTCATTAATAGTTATATATTATGAAGACGGATCGATTGTCTATCTATAATTCAATGAGTACATCTTTATTAAAAAAATAAAGATGACGTTTGTGTACCTTTATTAATAGTATTGCCTCTATGGCTTCCGTATATAAGTCTAATTGAACGCGATAACGTTCCGCTAACGTTTGTCTTACTTTGTTAGTCACGTTTCCGGTAATGGTATCCGTTTTATAGTCAAAGATTTCCCATCCATCAGTGGTTTTGTATAACACGTCAATCACACCTTGAATAAAGACATCTTCCTGAGTGCCTTGCCAAGATGGATCGACTTTACTGATATCAACCATATAACTAAACGGCGTTTCTCTTTCTAACACTTCTGCCTCCTTCATGCGACTCACAACGGGTTGGTCTAGAAAGCGAAGTATATCTCCCACATCAATGGCGTCAACTTGTTCGTGTGTCAAAATTTCTTTTGCTTCTAGTTCAGCTAAATACTCAACTAAACTTATTTGATCCCACTGTCGTTCAAAGTTTATATGCTGCATAACGGTGTGCATCGCCGTACCCGTCTCTGCTTTAGTAAGTGTTTTTTCTTTCTGCATAAAGAGGGGACGCTCTTTTTTAAACGGACGTAATTGTCTAACGAATTGATCACTCGCGTAAGGATCTTTTTCTGTTTGACGGCGTTTAATTTCTGTCACACTTTGTTTTGCTTGTTGAGTCGTTGCCATGTGATGAGGGTAGTGATAAGTCAATCTTTCACTAACTAAGTCATCTAACTCTTTAGTCGTTGTATCAACTGGTGTCTGTGACGTTAAGTGTTCAAAAAGATCAATGGCCTGCCTATTCTTTTGGCGTTCTTCTATTCGATAATCGCCACTATTTTTTTGACGCACAATAAATTGTGATGTGTCACCTTTTAAAGAATATTGAACAGGCGTATCCCCTCTTAATACCTCACCACTTTCATGACGCACTAAACTCATCGCAACCCAGTCTAAGTAAGACTGACTTTCTAGCCTTAAGGCAGCCGGTAACACATCTTGGTCATGGGTAATGACCTCTTGATACTTTTTCACTTTCTTACTAAAGTCACGGACGGCCCAATCATCACAAGCTTTTCTTTTGCCCGGGTTAAGGCCACATATAAAACGCGCATTTCCTCAGCCCATTGTTCTTTTTTCATTTGTTCCCGGATCGCCCGGTACATCAATGTTGGGTACATTAACCGTTTATTAGGATCAATGTATTTACTGCTAAAACCAAAATCTTTATGCAGTAAGTATTTCGCATTTAAGTCTTGTTTATTAAATTGTTTATCCATCGCGCCTAAGATGACCATGGGAAATTCTAACCCTTTACTCTTATGAATGGTCATTAACCGAACAACGTCTTCTTTTTCACCAAGAGCACGGGCAGCTCCTAAGTCTTCCCCACGTTCTTCCATACGTTCAATCATTCGGAGGAAACGGTATAATCCACGGAAAGATGTCTCTTCATAACCCCTTGCCCGGTCATAGAGCGCCCGCAGGTTCGCTTGGCGTTGTCGTCCACCTGGCATACCACTAACAAAATCATAATAACCCGTATCACGGAAGATATACCAAATCAAAGCCGACAGGTCAAGCGTACGATTTTGTATTCGCCAATCAGTGAATTGCTCTAAAAAGCGCTGTAATTTGGCTGTTAAGTCATTGCTGTGCTCGAGCGTATAATGCTTGGTCGCCTCATAAAAGCTTACCTTTTGGTTCGTCAAGCGAATTTGAGTGAGTTCTTCTTCGTTAAGGCCAACGATTGGTGATTTTAATACACTGGCAAACGGAATATCTTGTTTTGCGTTATCGATGATTTTCAACACATTCAGCATGACTTGAATTTCAATGGCTTCTAAGTAACCTGTATCAAGTTCGGCATAAACAGGGATCCCTTGGTTTTTAAGTTCTTCCATAATAACCGGTGCATCGGTTAATGAACGCAGTAAAATAACAATATCTCGGTAATGACAAGGACGTGACTCTAGTGTATCTTTATCAAATACAAGTGTTGCTTCTTTTTTTCCATGACCAATCCATTGTTTGATTTTGTCAGCATAGGCACGCGCTTCGAGTTCCGCTTTTTGCAGGTCATCTTGATCGTCATCTGTCCCTGTTTGCGCGGCACGGTCGATAATGATGAGTTCTGCTTCTGGATCCGATTTTACTTGCAAGTCATAGTTGACATTGCCATAAATCAGTTGTGAATCATCATCATAATCCATTTCTCCAACGGTTTCATCTAATAGCTGACGAAAAATGAAGTTAGTCGCATCAAGGACTTGTTTACGACTACGGAAGTTTTTAGCTAAATCAATCCGGTGTCCAGAAGTTTCTGTTGCTTTAAATGTTTTAAACTTGTTTAAAAACAAACTTGGTTCCGCGTGGCGGAAACGATAGATCGACTGTTTCACGTCCCCTACCATAAATAAGTTACCAGGATTCTCTTTCGTAATCGCTCGTAAAATAGTCTCTTGGACCATATTCGTATCTTGGTATTCATCAATGAGCACTTCCGTGAACTTTTGTTCAAGCTGACGAGCAACGTCTGTTTTTTCTACACCCGCAGGTATTTTTTCAATTAAGATAGCTAAGGCGAAATGTTCTAAGTCGTTAAAATCAACGAGGCCTCGTTCTTTCTTTTTCTCTTGATAGCCGGATTGAAAGGCTTTAACAAGTTCCACTATTGTTTTCGCTGTTTGTGTCATTGATTGAATATCTTGTTCTTGATCGGCTAATGTTCGAGTGAAATAGTCATTCTTTAAATCAGTCAGTAATTTTTTCAAGCGATCACGGTGCTCTTTAAATTGTGCTTTTAAGTCTGGGTCACACTCAACCTTTTTCCTTGAGAGAGCTTTAAACTTCACCTCTAGTATCTCTTCCGCTAAAGCTTCCCAGCCTCTATTATTTGCTTCAATTAATTTATTGACGAAGGCTATGTCACTGTCATAAGCTTCCCCGTAATGATAAGGCCATCTGGTAAGAGCGTAATGGCGTGACACTTCTCTGCTTCTTTTTTTGCTTGTTCAAGCGTATCCGTCACTTTATCTACGATAATTCCAAACCATGGACTGTTTGTTATACCCTCATTGAGCTCATAATTTGAAGCAATTTCATCAAGCCATTCTGTTGGCCATGGATTTTTCATCGCAAAGTCATTCAGCTTTAAAATGATAGATTCAACGTCTTGGTCGTGACGGTCACTACTGAAACGGTCGACAACATCAAAGAAGGCCACTTGCTCATCATTTTCTTCACTATACCAATACTCAAATAAATCTTCTAACACTTCTTGGCGTAATAAATCGGCTTCTAAATCATTCGCAATTCGAAAACCTGGATCTATATCTAATTTATAACTGTAACGTTTAACTAAATCTAAACAAAACGAGTGCAACGTTGAAATCGATGCTTGCTGTAAGAGCGTTGCTTGCTTTTTCAAGTGATCTGAAGTTGGATTTTCTTCAAGTGCCACGTCAAGTGCCAGTTGCACCCGAGTCCGCATTTCCTGAGCTGCGGCATTCGTGAATGTTGCGACCATCAATTCATCAATATTAACAGGCGATTCTGTATCTATGACTTTTTGAATAATGCGCTCAACTAAAACGGCTGTTTTACCAGAACCCGCCGCAGCCGCAATTAAAATATCTTGTCCCTTTGTGTAGATGGCTTCTCTTTGTTGATCTGTCCATTGTGGCATTAGCGGTTCCCCCGTTCTCTTAAACTTTGAAATAGTGTGTCTTCATCAACATCAGGTAATGTCCGGTAATGATGTTCATCCAATGATGGATCAAACTGACAGACTGATTTAAACGGACAATACGTACAAGCCGTTTGATTTTGTTTTTGGTACGGATTTAATGACACATCACCCGAAGAAATGCTCAAGCCAGCATCGGTAATTTTTTCTCTCACATATTTTTGAAGCTGATCAAAATCTTCAAGACTGCGTGTTTTTGACCGACTGCCTAGTGTGCCATCTTTTTTAATCTCAAATGGCGCAACAGGACTACTACCAGATTCAATTGCTGTATCCATTAATGGCACAATATTTAAATCATCGACGAGTAACCCTTGCATTTTATACAGTTTAAATAATTCTTGTTCTAACTTATCTGATGGAACAATATCGGGTTGACTAAGCAGCTGATCATGAACATGGAAATATAATACCCCGGCTGGTGTTGCTTTTAACCCAAGCCAGTGCTCTGAATTTTGTAAGAGAACATCTAAATAAGCAAGCATCTGTAGGGATAACCCGTAATAGACGTCGACTAAATCTAAACTCTTCTTACTTGATTTATAATCAATAATGCGTAAATAAAGCTGATCATTGACTTTCGCTTGATCGACTCGGTCGATTCTTCCTCTCAAGATAAGTTCATACCCATTCGAAAGTGTCGTTCGCACGGGTGCTAACGGACTATCAGGTAAACCAAAGCCAACTTCTAAACCGATTGGACTAAAGCGGGTACGACGTGCTTGTTCACTCAAAATAAATGTCGCTCGACCAATGACGGTTTCTAATTTTCGTTTCATGTATTGATATCGGTTCGAACTGTGCAGAATTTGATGCTGCAACACCGGTGATAATCGTTCCATCACCCGTTTGGCGTAATCACTTGCTTCCTGTTCATTTAAATCCTCAAATTGTCTTTCTTCAACCTGGACCCATTCCGTAATTTGTTTTAGCGCTTCATGGAACAGCTGTCCAATATCGGGGGCATCTAATTTATATGTTTTTCTTTCCTCAAGATTAAGACTATATTGAGCGAAGTGTTTGTAGGAACATTGATAATATTGTTCCATCCGGGAAACACTTGTTTTAATTTTCTTTTGATAAATCTGATCTACCGTTGATTGTTTCAAGTCTGTCGGAAGGTTTTTATAATATAAACTATTTTTCATCGCGTTCAGCACATCGTATTTCTCAGTTTTCACAAACCAATTAAATACACTCCACCACACGTCATCGATTGGATAAGAACGATTATATTTAGCGAGTTGAGCAGTCAGGGCTTGACGTGCTTTTGTTTCTGTCGAAACAAATCTGAGTGGGTCAATCATTTCTTGTGGGTCTTGTAAAATCATTTGTTCTGGTGTTTCAGGGAAGATTTGATACATCCGCTTAATTAAGCTTGCCGGCATCTTCGCTTTTCCTTCGGTATCACTTAACGTATAACTAAGCCATAGCTTCTCTTTAGCTGACGTGACGGCTAAATAAATATAAAACCAATCATCAATTAATTGCTGTGTTTCACTATCGGCTAATTTAAACCCATGCTCTTCGAGCATGTGTCTTTCCTCTTCTGTTAAAACAGTATCCTGATTTGGTCGTTTAGGCCACGCACCTTCATTGACACCAATTAAAAAGCTAACAGCAACATCCGGCATCCGAGAATGATCAATGGAACCAACAATCACATGGTCTAGTGTCGGTGGGACATGTTGAAACGTCAGACTATCAAGTCCTGTTTCGATGATTTCTTTCAACATATCTGTCTTCATTGTTTCATTACCAATGATGTCAACAACTTCATCAAATAAACGCATGACTTCTTGCCAGACTTGCTCTTGGTCACGTGCTTTTTTAACTTTACCTTGTTGTTCCAGTGTTTCTTGCCACTGCTCAAGCGTGACATCAACGCCGATGGTTTCAAGAAATTCATACAGCGCCACTACCTTCTCTCTAACGGGTGATTTTTGTCTCAACTTTTCATCAATTGGGTGTAGATAGCGAACGATATGGTCACGATAGCGATTAATACTTTCTTCTATCTCAATTTCTTCATCCGTTTTGACTCTCTTATCAAAGCCTCTAAACCGTTGATAATAAAAAGCTTCTTCACTTAACCAGCGTTTACGTCCTTTGATGCCATATTCTAGAATATAATTTTCTAACGTATCAATCGCATCGTCATCAAACTGAACGGTCTCATCTCCTACCGGGAAAAAGCCTGTTTTAAGCAGTCTAAAAACACTGTCGTAACGCCATTCTGTTTGTACAACATCAAACAGTGAGCGAATCAGTTCCATGAGCGGGTGATTGATCATGGGTTCTTTCTCGTCAATAAATACAGGAATCCCGTAATCATCAAAAATAGTGCGAATTAAATCGTGATATAACCCTTCATCTCTTACCATTAAAGCGATATCCCGATAGCGATAGCTGTCTTCTCGAATGAGCGCTAAGATTTCTTGGGCAACCCCTTCTATTTCCGCACGTGGATGCACGCCATAAGCAACTTTTAAATCAGACGGTCCCTGAAACGGCGGAATTGGACGTGTATCAAAAGCGCTATCTAAGTGCTTAATAAATGACGCAACCTCTTTTGTATCTCGCAGATGGGTAACTGTTACTTGTTGTCCTGCCTCTTTAGCAAGTGCCATGACTTCGTCAAAGGTCTCCTTCGTTTGCGTAAAGATATCGAATGGTTCTATTTGATCCGTTTTCGTCTCTGGTAACGTCAACGTGAGCGTGATATTCTTAGTGTGCTGCATTAATTTAGACAAAACAGCTTGTTCGAGCGGGGTAAAGCGATGAAAGCCATCAATATAAATCGTCGCATCTTTTAAATACATTGATTCCAACACTTTTTCCTCTAACAAACGCAGACGGTCTTCTCCATCAATAAAACGCTTAGCAAGAGCTTCAGTTAAATGACTATATATGTAATGAAGATCAGTTAATTTATCGTGCAACCCCCCCTGAGATTGTGCTTGGTTATGAGCTTGATATAAATCTTCAGGCGTAATTTTATACCGCTTAAATTCTGTGATTAACACTTCTAGTTGTTCGATAAAACCTTTCTTTTCAACTGACTGTTGAAACATATGCCAATCTGTTTTTCGTTCTTCGATGATTTTTCGAAGCATCATTTGAATACCCGTTGAGGTAATCATTGGTTTCGTTGCACCACCAGTCTCCTCCATCACCCTAAAAGCAAGGCGTGAGAAACTAAGGACCTGTGCTCTAATACTACCCTTAATCTCTTCTTCTAATAAGGCATATTCTTGTTGGAACGTCATCTGTTCTGGTACGATAAATATAATCGGTTTACCGTAAGGTTCCTGTTTTAACATTGTTTTAATTTCTTCTCTTACAACATCACTCTTTGACATTGTATTTGAACCTAATATAAATCGAACGGTCATATCATCACCTCATCATTTATTACGAGCGTTTGTTCTTATTTTAACACAAGTCATCCAGATATCGACATATCAACAGAAGGAAATTAACATATTTAACTATTCGTTTTTCTAATTTACTAATTAGTTTTTTAAAATTCTCTTAAAAAATGACGACTAAAAAACTTCACCACATATGTTTGGGTGAAGTTTTATTGAATCCATTTCACTGTTGGGTAATAACTTGCCATAACTCTGCCTGTCAGTTGCCCTTTATGAATAAGGCCGAAATTTCGACTATCTAAGCTACGCGAACGGTGATCCCCTAGTAAAAAGTAATGGTCTTTTGGAATCACTTGGCTATCCTGAATCAGCGTAAGTTCAAAATCAACCATCATACTAAACTCTTCTTCCGTTAAATAAGTTTCTCCTAAGGGTTTATTATTAATATACAATGTATGATTACGGTAATGAATCGTCTCCCCTGGTAACCCAATCACACGTTTAACAAAATAGGACCCATCACGTCGCTTAAAGACGACCACGTCAAAACGTTCAACAGGTTGATATTTATATCCCCATGTATCAATCATAATAAAATCTTGGTCGTGAAGCGTAGGTTCCATTGAGTGTCCATCCACAACAAAAACAGTAAAAACAAACGTCTTCAGAAAGATCAAGAGAATGAGAAGAAACATTAGTACTTTCACCATATGAAAATCTTGACTTTTATACAGCTGTTTCATGATGCCTCACCTCTCATTCATACTCATCCGGGTGAATTTCTCCCTTCTTAAATAAGAACTTCTCAATGTATTTACCTAGAATCCAAAATAACGAAATCCCTACCCCAACTAGAACTGTTTTTACTGGGTTTTCCGCGAAAGATGTCAAACTATCACCGACATAAGCAAGTGAGAAGATCATGACCATCTTTCCTAGAACAACCGCTAGAAAGAACTGAACAAAGCTCACACGTGAAATCGCAGAGACAAGATTAATAATCGCTGACGGTGAGAATGGGAAACATAACATAATAAACAGCGGTCCAAACCCGTGCCGCTCAACCCAACTTGTCACACGTTTCACCTGCCTATTCGTATAAATCCATTTTATAAGGGTCACATGTCGAAAATGGCGAATGATTAAAAAGACAAAGATTGAGCCTGCGACCCCGCCTATCCATGAATATACGAAACCTCTTAACAACCCATATGCTGCTGCATTGGCCATAACGAATACAAAGATCGGAAGAAACGGGAACAAAGCTTCTAAAAATGGTAATAAAATTCCTGGTAGCGGTCCAAATCCTTCATAAATAAACAATAAACGTTCAAGTAGTTCTTCATATTCGCTTGCTCTGAGGAGCTCTGTAACTTGATCCCATGTGATGGTATCTGGTAATGGTTGTGACAAAGTGAACTCCCCCTTTTGATTTATTGGACGATATTTCACACCCTATGGTTACTTATTCCCGAATTCCGATAAAATATAACGCTTTTCTTTTAACTGACAACATGATAAAATAAGAACAAACGTTCTTATTTTATGGAGGGATGAGTCATGGACCATTTAACGCAAAAACCAGACCATATATTATCACGCTATGTTTTTTTATCTTTTACTATTGATACGTTAGAGCTTGAACAGAAAACACTTCGTCAAACAGCTGGTATTAAATTATCAGAGACTCTTGTGGAATTTATAGATTGCATGCTAGTTAGTGCTAAAAAACAAAGACGTGCGCTAAAAGAAACAATGTATAAAGAACGATTATTTATTCAACCTTTAGGTTCAAATGATGTGTTCACATCGTTTTTATTCATATTAGATAAGAAGGAAGAACGGCGCGACTTTTTTTAATCCAGCTATCAGAAAAAAGGTGGAAGCTATACTTATAGAATTAAAACGCGAAACACAAACTAACTATCATCATCTTTACCAAAAACCCACGCTTTCTTTCAACCAAATGTTTTTTTCTCATATCTCTTAAAATGAGCACAAAGCTTGGTTTAGCTCTGTGCTCATGATCTCTTGAGTAATTTTTTTGCAAGTGGAGCGACCGTAAGACTTTGAATAATGAGCGAGAACAACACAACCATGAAGCTAATCCCTACAATATTATCAATCACTGTACCAGTGTTAGCTTTCGCATGAAGCGTAAGAATTAAGAAGACAGACATAGAACCTTAAGTCCTGACCAGGTGATAAGCAAGTTATATTGAAGATTATGTGTGTCTAATAGACTGGTCATCACATATATGACAATAAATCGAACAATAATAGTCAATATAAAAACAACACTAGCGAAGGCGACAAAAGACCCACGTAAATATTCCGTCACTTCAATCCCTATGACCAAAAATAGTATAGCTAGTAAAGATAATTCAACAATCTCCCAAAAACCATCAAGTTGACTACGGAAGTGATCTTCTTTTTCGGTTTGGCCAAATGCATATGAAATCATCATACCGCTTGAAACAACAGCCAAAACACCGGAAAACCCAAAATGTTCTGCCACAATGAATGACCCATAAGCGAGCACAATGCTAAGCATTAACTGATAGTGAGGATGATGTGAATAATGAATAATATTAACCACTATCCATCCAAAAATCACCCCGATTAGAATACCACCAGCAAATACAAAGAAAAAGTCCGCAAAAAATGAAGCAAAGCTTACACTATTTGGTTGTTGATAAAGTGTTAAGAGTGACGTAAACACAACAACAGATGTTCCATCATTTAACATCGACTCACCTTCAACCGTATGAGCTAAATCTTCGTCCCCGGTTGCTTGTTTAATAATCGAGACTACGGATACCGGATCTGTCGGTGTCAAGATCGATGCCAATAGTAACGAAGCTGTCAACGGTAGAGAAAAAAACAGTAAACCTATCCCATAAATTGCTCCGCCCAATAGTAACATCATCAGTAACAGACCAACAGTTGCTAAGCCGAGAATTAATTTTCGATTTTTAAGAAATCCTTCTATCGGAAATTGATAGGCGGAAATGAATAGCAACGGCGGAATAAATATGTTGTAAATAATAGCTTCTGTTACTTCTATATTAGAAAAGTAAGTGACTAACGATAAACCCATGCCCATAAGTACTAGAATCGCCGGCACGGGAAAGTTATCTTGTTTTTTATCGATACTGAAAACAAGATAGCCGATAAATAACAGTATAATAATGTGACTAACAGTCATATTTATTCCTCCCTCCTATCCAATTATTCCCCAATATACAAAAGAGAAAACAAAAAGCCACAAATCTTGTGATCACAAGCTTTATGGCTTTCCTGATGGATATAAAAAATTTCATAGAACACAACTTCTATTGCTGCTATCAGGTTTAATCTCATTCATACATAAGGCGTATCTTTGTATACCCCAAATACTTTAAGAATATTTTCTAATACTTGCTTTTGTTGACCTTTTTTCAGATGTTCAGATAAGATATATCGGTATTGAGCTGTTCTGAAAACTTGATTATTCATGACCCCTTTAGAGGTTGGAACATAAAGTTCAAAGCCATTTCGGAATTGCAATTTAGAGCCACCAAAATCAGCTCCGAAGATTTTTCTTATGTGTGAATGTGAAAACCAAGAACAAGATGAGCTAGATGGGGATTCATTAGGAAAGAAAAACATGTTGTGGATCGAACTAACGGCAATAGGTGCTTTACTATTAAAATCACATAATATTTTAGCGCCGTCCATTCTTGATATCATTTTTTCACCATAATTTTCACAAGCTTCATTCACAAGGTGATGTGGAGATTCTTCAATGAGGAGAGTCGAGGATTCTTTTTCGTCGTAAACGAGTGTCTGCCATTCACCGTCTACTTCAGTGGGAATTAACGCCATTGTAGTATCTGACAGTTGATACGTTGTTCTTTTCTCAAAATCCAATTAAAACACCCTTTCATAATATATTTAGTAAAAATTACTATTAATTAGAATTATACATAATACACAGTGAAAAGCAACAAAATTCTGAAAAAAACAACAATATATCCAGTACAAATGTAAGCGTTTTTTTGATATAATGAATATAAAGTAAGAAATGGAAGGTGGCGAAAGCTTTGTGGCGTCTCTTTAAAAAGAAAAGAAAAAAAACATACCCTGTTAAAGATGTATCCCTACATGAATTAAAACAAGCCATTAGACAATATATGAATGAGCTCCCAGATCACGTTCCGCTTAGTATGCTAATAAATGAGGATTTGACTATTAACTATCATGAACTGGCTCCTTACCTAAATGCCATTCCAATACAAACATATTACATGTCTAAAGAGACCTATGACATATTTGATGAAACCCAAAGGCATCTCGCTGAGGATTTGGATTACACTCAACGTGCTGTTGATCAATATATCGATTTAACCAGTGAATTGCCAGTCATCCATGGTGATCCGTATTTAAAAGTAAGCTACCACAAATTAATGAAGCGTGGTTTAATCACTTACCGGCCTCCACACGAATTTTTTATTGATCCTAAAGATCACTTAATCAATCTTAAAAAACCAAAGTAGGTAGCCTATTAGTTCTTTTGGCTACCTACTTAATTTTAATAGATTAATTCAATTAAATCTTCCTTAGAAATTTTACCTAGATAATGTGGCACATCAATTTCATCAAGTGCTTTTTCAATAGCTTCCTTTTGATAACGTGTATCGATTAATGCTTCCTCTATTACTGTAACATCGCCAACGCCGAAAAAGTCACCATAGATTTTACAACTCTTAATTTGTCCTTTAGAAACATCCATTCGAACATCAACTAACCCCGCTGGGAACTTATGTGATTTACGAATATCAAACTTAGGCGACTTTCCAAAGTTCCAATCCCAATTCTGATAACGAGCTTTAGATATTTCATGAATTTTTTCCCAATCTTCATCCGTTAACTTATACTTTGGTACATCCTTAAGATCATCAACATCAAACAAATGTTGCAATAGGTGCGTTTTAAATTCTTCCATTGTCATGTCACGATCAAGGAACTCTGCAATATTCGCCACACGGCTGCGGATCGACTTAATTCCTTTAGATTTAATTTTCTCTTCACTTACATTAAGTGCTGCGACAACATTTTCAATCTCTGAGTTAAACATAAGTGTTCCATGACTAAACATGCGACCTTTTGTCGTAAACTGAGCATTACCTGAAATTTTACGCCCACCTACGACTAAATCATTTCGTCCACTTAGTTCAGCCGGTACATCTAAATCATGTAGAGCTTTAACAACGGGCTCCGTAAACTTCTGAAAGTTATGAAAGCTTTCACCGTCATCTTTAGTAATAAAACTAAAGTTTAAATTACCTTCATCATGATAGACAGCCCCGCCACCAGATAAGCGACGTACAACTTTAATGTTATTTTCGTCGACATACTTTGTATTGATTTCTTCTATAGAGTTTTGATTTCGACCTATAATAATAGATGGCTTATTAATATAGAAGAGCAAGTATGTATCCTTCTCCCCAAAGTTATTTAATACATACTCTTCAATCGCCAAGTTGATGTACGGATCCGTGATACCTTCATTATCTATAAATTTCACATTATTTCCCCCTAAATACTATATTTCATTTTAATTCATCACCTATATTAAAAGAAATGATTGTAAATATCAACCAAGATGAAAGGTTAATCCTGACTTAGCCAGCTGAGTATTTCCCCGGAAATACTTTTCTGCTTCTGATACTAACTCGCTTCTATCACCAAAGTGTGGATGGTGCGATAAGACAAGTTGTTTAACATGCGCTTTTTCGGCAATCATTGCACATTCCTTACTGTTCATATGACCTGCTTTTGACCCGTCTTGTCCCTCATAAAAATTACAATCTGTAATTAGTAAATCTGCATCATCACTAAACGAAATCAAACCTTCTTTATAGCTAGAGTCAGCTGTAAAGACAAAGGTGCTCTCTCTATCAGATATACGCATCGCAAAGCAAGTAACCGGATGATCTGTTTCGAAGAAACTAATCGTAAAAGGTCCTAGCTCAAGTGGAACGATAGGATCATAGGTATGCCCTTTTGTAAAATTATGAGTCAGGCGGAAAAACTGGTCTTGGTCAAATGCGTGACCATAAATTGGCAATGATTTTTCTTGCTGTCTAATACCATTTTGTACAAGCATATGATATTGTAATACCCCGATATCTGCGATGTGATCATTATGATAATGCGTTAGTATAACGGCATCTAAATCATATGGATCAACATATTTAGGTAACTGACTCAGCGCCCCACTGCCACAATCAAGTAATAATTTAAAACCATCTTTTTCAATAAGGTAACTAGATGTCGCTTCATTTTCTTCTGGATAAGCTCCCCAAAAACCTACGACTGTTACTTTCATAAATCATTCCCCTTTCTTATACAATTGAATTTACTGAATCATTAATCAAATAACGACAACATCGCTGGATTTGATAATGTTCCCGCTTGATTCGTCAAAGGATTAATTGGTTCGACATAGTAACGGGTCATTTGTAAAATAGATGGCTGTCTAATCGTATAAGAGCCTTCACCAGCTGTTTTACCAATGAGTTTTTTACCATCTTCAGTGACTTCATAAACATGATAAATAATGCGTTCGTCTGAAGGTGTTGACCACGTTAGTTCTGCTCTAAATAAATTAAATCCACCTAAGCTAAAGGAAGCGTTTAAATCAGTGATTTCTGGCAATGTGATAGGCGCCGGCAAATCCTCTACCCCACTTGGACGATCAAAGGCATGCTTTATATTATCCATTTGGTTAATATCTGACAGCAGCGCTTTTGTTAGATGAACGGCCTGAGAACTGCCTTTTGTTAAATAATGCTCCTCATCACTCTGATCAAAACCTATCCAAGTAGAGATTGTAAATTCGGGTGTTAATCCAACAAACCAGGCATCTTTGGTCGCGCCTTCTACAGAGTCATGCTGCGTTGATCCTGTTTTTCCTGCTAAAGCTCCTGAGTAGTCATAGCGACTAGCCGTGCCATCCGTCACAACTCTTTCAAGCATATTTAACGTATACCACGCTGACTGTTTTTCAAACACCCGCGCCTCTTCTCCTTCTGCTGAAGTCATCTCTACACCGTTACGATCAGAGATAGACATCACGGCCGAGCTATCACGATAAATCCCTTCATTCAAATACGTATTATACGCTGTTGCCATCTGAATCGGTGTATATCCACTTGATAAACCACCTAAGGCAATAGCTAATCCATCATCTTTCGTGGATAAGTTAAGCTGATCCAAATAACTTTTTCCTGTATCAATACCTATATCGTTTAATAACGACACGGCCGTCGTATTTTTAGATTCGGCTAAAGCATCTACTAATGGTATATCCCCAACATATTCATTATTGGCATTTCTCACGATATACCCATTAAAATCTTTTTGTTCATCAGTTAACAATGTATAGGGATGATATCCATTTTCTAAAGCAGGTGTATACACGGCTAGCGGTTTAATGGTTGAACCAGGTTGATGCTTAGTGAGTGCTTGGTGGTGACTTTGACCTATCGTATAATGACGGCCACCAATAACTGCTTTTAAACCAGCCGTTTCTTTATCCACAATGACAACACTTGCCTCTACCTCATCATTTGATGCTTCGTAATAATTAGACTGATTCACATGCTCGTAAGCTTTCTTTTGCATCAATGGGTCCATGTGGACGGTGACACGATAACCACCACGCTGTAATTCATCCCGAGTAATATTATACGTTGATTCAATTTCTTGAATAACCACCTCAAGGTAATCATCAATATAAGCAGGTGCCGCTTCAGGTTGAGGCGTCACACCTAGTCCTTGACCTTGAAGTTGGAGTAACTCCTCTGTTTCTAAATAGCCGACTCGATGCATTTGGTTTAACACCACATTACGTCTTGCTACAGCATTCTCTTCACTTATATATGGCGAATAAATATTAGGACCCTTAATCATACCTGCAAGTAGTGCACCTTCTGTAACGGTTAGGTCACTCACAGATTTACTAAAGAAATATTGACTAGCTGTTTCAATTCCGTACACACCATGGGCAAAATACAGTTGGTTCAAATACAATTCTAAAATGTCGTTCTTACTGTAATTCCGCTCCAAATACATCGAAGCCATCACTTCTTTTGTTTTACGCATCCATGATTGATCATTCGTTAAGAATAAATTTTTACTCAACTGTTGCGTAATGGTACTGGCCCCTTCGACTTTATCTAGTGCAACAATATCTTTATAAACCGCCCGTAAGACGGACCTAAAATCAACACCCGCATGGGAATAAAAACGCTCATCTTCTGTCGCAATGAAAGCCGTTAATACATGGTCTGGTACATCTGATAACGGTGTTAATAAACGATTTTCAGTATATAATCTACCGCATATGTTCCGTCTTCTGTGACAACGGTCGTCGTTGCGGGCAACACCATCTCTTTCTCATCGACAATCAATCCCCCACCATAAATGATGAAGAAAAAGCCGATGCTACTTAATAAGATCACTGACGCGATACTAAGTGTAAGATATTTAAGCCAGCGGTGCTTTGATAAAGACTGCCACCCTTTATTAAAACCGTTCCTTATATAATTTTTCATTTGAATCATGAATCGTTTAACTTCTTGACTGTTTCTCATGGTGTCGCTCCTTATCGCTTTCTTTGACGCTACTATCGATTATATTATACCAATGTCAAAGACGAAAGCAGAACGGCCTAATCATTAGGCTTGAATAATTCGAATAGAACCTGATGTTAAACGGATATCAAGCTTTAATTTATGTGTAGACTGATTATAATCATCTGTCTCATAAACCATTTCTTTATTAATGCCTTCTGTTTTTTGTTGGAACAACAAAATTTCTCCTGCCTTTACTTCTGCATACAAATTAACGGCTAATGTATCAGGTAATATAATCACGATCTCTCCTGCTAAACCATTCAAGGTAAAAGGTGTTTCACCTTCGTCAAGAATCGCATCAGTAAAATCAAATGACTGTTGCCCAAATAAATTAGACCGATGCGTCGGCTTCACATGCCACTGTCCAGTTTGCTGATTCTCCCCAATAGAATACTTCACTTGATTTGGTCTTTGTCTTTGTTGCTTAGCTTTTCGTTTCCACATTTTTTCTTTTACTTTAGCCGTCACACCAAGTAAAGATAAGCCAATAAAGATGAGAATCAGTGGCCATAAATCAAACACATCATCAAATTCAAAGTCAATGATGTTTTGTTGACCCAGTAAAACAAGCGCACCGTAAACCGCGAGGAAAACGCCGGTAAATAGACCACTAAATCCTTGCAAACCTTTGATAAATAAGTAGAGACCTACCAGCAATAAAAATCCCGCTAAAAGATACGGAAACACATCATCAAGATTGAACGTATACACATCAAGATTCTCTAATAACAATACGCCACCAAATAAAATAATCATAAGTGCCATGACTGTTTTTAATACGTTTGACATTTCCTTCACCCATTTCTTTTTATAATACCTGCTTTCTTCATTATAAATGAAACCGATACGAATGAAAAACAATACCTGAAGTGGATCATACATCATAATAATGAGTTATGTTATAATGGCAAAAACATATATGAGGATGAGTAAAATGACAATAAATAATTATGTGTCGGACACAGACTATAACGAAATGATTAACATCAGACGTTACTTACATCAACATCCAGAATTATCATTTCATGAAGCAAAAACAGCCGATTATATTTGTCACTACTATGACCAGTTAGGCATCGACTATAAACGACATATCGGAGGCCATGGGATCGTTGCGACAATTAAAGGAACAAAGCCGGGTAAAACGATTGCCTTAAGAGCTGATTTTGATGCTTTACCGATTCAAGATCAAAAAGACACCCCCTACAAATCAACTGTCCCCGGTGTGATGCATGCCTGCGGTCATGATGGTCATACTGCGACACTGCTTGTCACGGCAAAAATCTTGCATCAACAAAAACAGGGTTTATCGGGTAACGTTGTGTTGATTCATCAACCCGCTGAAGAGGTTGCACCGGGAGGTGCGGCGCCAATGATTAAAGACGGCGCACTTGAAGGGGTGGATTATGTTTTTGGGACACACCTTTGGGCAAGCTTACCGGTTGGGACAATTCACACAACAACGGGGGACTTTATGGCAGGTGCTGACCGCTTTACAATTGAGGTCAATGGCGTAGGTGGTCACGGGGCGATGCCACATGACACCAAAGATGCTGTCGTAATTGCGAGTGCCCTCGTCAGTGAATGCCAAACGATTGTCAGTCGCCGGATTGATCCGTTAGATACAGCGGTTTTAAGTATTGGTAAATTTGAAGCTGGGGACGCGTTTAATATCATTGCTGGAAAAGCGACGCTAGAAGGCACTGTCCGAACATTTTCTCCGGAAGTTCAAACACAAATCATTCAAGAAATGACAGCGATTATTGAATCATTTGAATCACGTTATGGTATTACGATTGATTTTGATTATATGAAAGGTTACCCGCCGGTTGTTAATCATGAAGCTGAA